>JAHDIA010000084.1:0-12247 GCA_020631035.1 Chitinophagales bacterium
ATCCGCTTTTACTCCTCCCCCAATTAAATTGGGGTGCGGGGTAACCGCTTCTATCAGGGCTATTTTAAAACATCCAGTCGCATTCGCAAAATACGCTTTTATAAATTTAACACTCTATTCAAATTAGAACATTTTAGAAGCGTCGGATGAGCGGGTGGATGTACTTTAAAACGCAGCCTAAAACATGCGTTGGTTAACCAGACCAAGATGCAGCCTAGTACCACATACGTTGCCCCCAAATAATTAGAAACTTTAAAATTCTAAAGTATCGAATACTTGCTCTAAATCCAATTCCAAATTTGGAAATAATCCAGGACTTACTTTATCTTCATTTGTGTAAGGTCGACTACCAATGTACTTGGCATGATCATTTAGCGTATACATCAATAATGATTTGTTTTCGGGATTAATGAGCCAATACTCTTTAACTCCTTGTTCTTCATACAAATCAAACTTATACTTCATTTCTTTTTTTGTATTACCTGGCGACAGTATCTCAATGATCCAATCAGGCGCACCATTACACCCCTGTTGGTCCAGTTTGCTTTGTTCACATATTACACAAATATCAGGTTGTACCACATTATCTGTCTCCTCTTCTTTTTTGGCAGGAAAACGAACATCAAATGGTGCTGTAAACAGCCAACAAGCTTTAGTTTTGAAATATTCAAACATTAGCCCCTGCAAATTCCCACTGATTTGTTGATGTACCACACTTGGTCCTGGAGACATTCTAAACACTTTCCCCTTTATCAACTCAACCATTTCTTCAAAACGCCAAGTCAGATAGTCCGCATACGTATAATGCCCATCCAAATCTAATTGAGCAATATCTGTTATGTATTTCACTTTAGCTGCCATATCATTTTTGTATTTAGCCTTCTACAATTGTTTTTTGCTCCTCCTCTACTTCACTTCTTTTTCTGGCTTGTAAGAATTCCCATACCAAATAGCCCACAAAACTCAAAAGCAAAATCAAAGAGGAAATCAAAGAAATGGTTTCGCCCATATAATAAGCTCTAGGGAAAAACTTAAATTCTATTTTGTGTTGCCCCGCAGGTACTTTGATCGCTCGCAATACATAATTGGCTCGAATGTGCTCTACCTCCTGTCCATCTATGTAAGCCTGCCAACCTTTGCCTTGACCTGGATCATACCATACCTCAGAAAATACTGCCAATTGTTCAGCACTGCTATTGGTTTCGTAAGTTAAATGATTGGGTTTGTAATCTGCTAGTTTTATGGTCCCCTGTCCATTGCCTCCACTAAAACCGCCCAAGTAATTGTCAAATTCTTGGTGGACAATGGCTGTTGTTTTAGGATCAATGTTGTTGAGGGCATCAATCTCTTCATTGGGTGTCGCTACTTTCTGAATGTTGTTGACAAACCACACATTGCCCATTGCACCTGGGTTTTGTTGTGCCTGTTTTTCTTGACCAATGATGTATTTGGTATTGAGCATATTCAATACCTTTTGGTTGCCTTTGCCAATGTGATTTTCAATCATATCTTGGTAGCGGCGCAATTTGACAGCATGGTATCCTCCAATGGTTTTGTGGTGGTAGGTTGCTTTATTGCTATTAAAAGTATTGATACTCATATCCAATACACGGAAGTTGGGATCTTTGTCTTTTAAGATTTGTTTGTCTACACTTCTTTGAGCAAAGTTGCGTTGATAAGCTCCCTTGGAAACAAAGTTGTCACTATTGAGATAGCGTGCACCTACTCCACCCAAGTCTACCAATGTCAAGACTCCCAAACCACCAAAAACCAGCCATTTTTTTGCCGAGAAAGTAATTTTTTCGTTGAGGTAGAACCAAATCAGCCCTGCACTCAAAGCAATAAATAAGAGAGAGCGAAATGCATCAGAACGCATCAAACTCTTACGGTCAGACACAAAGGCACCAATATTGTAACCAGCTTGTTTGTATCGTGCATCATTGGCAGCAGAAAAGTCGAAAAAGCTTGGCCCCATTAAGGCAAACAACAAACACAATCCACCTGTCACAGCCGCAGCAATGTACAAGGCTCTCAATGCTTTGGATTTGTCAATGTCATTTTGAGTAATGGCCGACAATCCCAAAACCCCCAAAAGCGGGATGGTGAGTTGTGGTACTACCAAGATTGAACTAACTGCTCTAAATTTGTTGTAGAGTGGGAAATAATAGTAGAAAATATCGCTAAACCACTGTAGATTTTTCCCCCAGGAAAGTAGCAAGGTCAGAAGTGTTGCAAAAAGCAACCACCATTTAAGTTCGCCTTTGACCACTATCAAGCCTAACACAAACAAGAAACACATAATTGCTCCAAAATATACAGGACCACTGGTCATTGGTTGTGCTCCCCAATACAATGGCGCAGTTTTGAGTGCCGCTCTATTGGCTCCCTTTCTTTTCAAATCTTTGTAAGTCGCAGAATTGCTATCTATACCTTCTGAAGAAGCCCCCCCAAAAAAGCCAGGAATGAGAAAGGTCATACTTTCGCCAATACCATAACTCCAATTGAATACGTAATCCTTACCTAAACCCTGTTTGTTGTCTTTTCCATTGTCTGCTTGTTTTAGGATTTTAGGACCACGAATACTCTCTTTCATATAATCGTAGGAAGACCATAGTCTAGAGGCGTTGGCACCAATTGCCAAAAGTGCTGCCAAAGACAACAAAGCACTGGCTTTGATAAAAGAGGGCAATTCCCCGTTTTTGAGAGCATAAATAAAACGAATGATGACATAAACCAACAAACCCAGCCCCAAATAGTAAGTCATTTGTATATGGCTGGTCATTATTTCCAGTCCAAATGCAAAACCAAAAAGTACTGTTCCCAATATATATTTACCTCGATAAGCCAGCAATACCCCAGCAGCTACCAATGGGAAATAAGCAATGGCATGTAGTTTGGAAATGTGTCCTGCTTCGTAAATGACAAAATTGTAAGTACACAAGCCCATTGACAAAGCACCAATGATGCTCAACCAAGGATTAATACCCAAAAGAATCAGTAAAATGTACCCACAAATAAATGACAAAAAGAAAAAACTGGAAGGGTCTGGCAGATTGAGTGTCAGGACATATTCATAGACCTGTCTCAATACATTATTTCGGTACTTTACCCCGCCATAAAAAGCTGGCATTCCTCCAAAAATTTGATTGGTCCACAAACTTTCTTCTCCTGTTTGCTCTCGGTGCTTTACTATTTCATTTTCCTTTCCTGCTGCCAATATTCGATCAGGTTGAGAAGCGACCTTAGCTTTCATAGCATCGGGAAAAAAACCAATGGCTACTGCCAAAAAAACACCAAGGGCAACAATGTGTGGAATGGCATTTTTGATAAATGAATTCATACTTTTAGGTTAATCCTTTGGAACAAACAGTTTTGTCTGACTCATTTTGTGCTTTTTAATGCCAATTCGGATTAAAAATCAAACAGCAAGATGAGCAGTGGTAAAGCTGCGAAGATAAGGAATTAATACCAAAGTATGTACTCTTATAATTCTATGTTATCATTGCTTGATTAGCTTGTGTGTCCAGATTTGTTTGCCTATTTGCATTTGTAAGAAATAGATTCCTGTGTTTCCTTCAAACTGAATTCTTTGGTGATGGTGTCCCACTTCTTGCTTTTGTTCAATAAGGCTTTTAACTTTTCTTCCCGTCAAATCATATATCTCCATCTTGACAAAAGTAGATTCATTGAGTTCATACTGCAAAATAGTCGATTCGCTAAATGGATTGGGACTAAGCTGATAAGTCAATCCATTAACATCGTTTAGTCCTACCCCTACTTCTATACTCACTTCTTGAGATTCACTCGAACAATGCGCATCTTTTATCAAAGCAACATAGTAATTGCCTGACTCTTCTGCTTCCAACAATTCTATATTGGCTCCTTCAATGGGTTCTCCATTAAAATACCACTGAATGGTGTAACCTCCCACCCCACCAGGAATGTTATCCAATAAAAGTATTGGTGGACTGGTCGAATTGTCTACAATCATATTGACTTCTACGTCTATTTTGGGAAGTACTTCAAGTATAACAGAAGTCATCTGATCAGGGTCACAACAATTAAAAATGATCTCATGTTCTCCTACACCTGCCAAAGCAGGGTCAAATATGTTGCCATAGACCCCACGTCCAATGGCACCTTGTTCATAATTTTTCAGTAATTCTACAGGATCATCTCCTTCACAATACACAGTAGGAATGTCATAAAACTCTGCTAGTTCTTGATCGTTATCTCCCTTAGTATATTGGACTATAGCAATCATCATTTCATCATCTGTAGTCAACCCAAAAGACACATCTTCGGTTCCAGTATTGACGAAAGTAGCCTCTTGAATCATTTCTTGTTGTGGATTGACTCTCAAAAACTTGTCAAAGTAGCGAATGGGCGGATGAGCATAATCGTAATAACCAATGTACTGGTCATAGTCCGCATTAAAATGTCCTTCAAAAAGTTTGGCTCCTCTACTGTCATCATTGTATAGAAATATATCAAAGTCTTTTCCATACTTATGGGTATGCGAACTCAACATCCAAATATTGATGGGAAAGATTCCACCCAATTCTGAAGCCGATGTAAATACATAATCATGGAAAGTCTCTTCTTCATTGGCAGGAATGGGAATGGCAGGGTTGACAACTAAATTGGAGAACATTTCTTTTTCGGCTGTCCCCAAATCTTGGGTATATACATTGACATAGCAATGTGCTGCCAAGACACTAGAATTACTATAATTGAAAATGTGGTAATTTAAATCCAATACTGTTCCTGGATTCCACTTATAGGCTGTCCCTTCTGGCAGTACAAAGTTTTCGTCTTCTTGCCAAATCGCCACAAAATTGGAGTTCAAATCAAATATAGAAGCATTTCTCAAACCATTGGGGACACTATTCGCCTCATTGACAGTATTGAACTTGTACAAAATAAAATGATGTGAAGCAGGGTCCATAAAGGTTTCCATTCTATTGACCTCAAGCCCCTCTTCCAAATTCAAATCATATTTGAGCAAATATTCTTTTTCTGTTTGCGGCTGAATAAAAATAGGACCTATGTGAATCTGAAATCCTTCACTTGGATCAGGTGGCTCAGGTACATCCGCCAAAGTCAAACCATTGCCTTCTATGTGAAACTCATCAATGGCGTCCTTAACATCGTTCGGAATGACTGTTCCAACTTTATTTGCTCCATAATAAATCCATTGACGGATAACTTCTTTGTCCCTATTTGACATAGTCCCACCATCTGCTGGCATTGGACTTCCTTCACCTGCCACCAAATCAGAATGTGGATACAAACCATTGTTGATTTTGCGGTACAAGAAACTCCTTTCAGGATAACCAGGATAAATCAATTTGTCACCTTTGTCTTTGGCGGCTTCATTGATGGGATCTACCCCAAAAATATTGGCGTAAACCTCATCGACACTGCCTGTTAAGATAGGACTGGTGCCTCCACCATGACAGTAGACACTAGAACAACCATTGTTGTCAAAAATGGTGAGTATTTCTTCAAAAGTAGTTTGGGCAGAGAGTAATACAGGCATTGCCCACAATGCCATAAGCACGTAGAGTTTCTTCATAATCCCCAGATTGTTTTCAACAAAATAAAAAATTTATCTCATATATAAAAAATACGATAAATTAATCTATAAGTTGGAAACGAAATAAAAAACAAGTGGGTTGACTGCATTTAGGAATAAAAATCAATGCATCCACAAATCGTATTCAAAAGCAGACATTTTTTCCAATATCTTATCGCTTTTTTTCCAAGCATCTTTGGTATCTGGGTAAATATTGTTGGCTTCAAATTCGCTTTGCTTGATGACCAAACTTTCAAACCAACGGGCATCTATGATCTGCTGCCAACTGTATTCAAAATTGTCGTTGTGGGGATGGTAAGCCATGTATTTTGCCAAGTATTCACGTACACTTGGATAATGCATCCAAAACAAAACCTCATAGCCTCGCAAATCTCCCGTTTGAGGGTCCAACACTTTTCGGATGGGAGCTATGCCAATGGTTCGGACAATGGTTCTGGCATGTCTTTCATCGTATAACCAATCTTCCTTGATGCGAAAATGGTCAAAACTTTCTAGTTGCAGTTGTTGGGGAATGATGCTCTGGTCGTAATCGTCTGTATCTGCATTGTAAATATCAATGGTGTCCATTTCTTGATAATAAGTTGCCAATTCTGCTTTGGGTATGATTTCTGTAAAACGGTCATCGGCATACACTTCCACATCGGGTCGTTTGGCAATCTCCAACATCACTTTTATCAAGGGATTGAACTCACACGCAAAAGAGGCATTCATCGCTTGGCGGGTATCTATCATCCTCCACAGTCGCTTGGACCATCCCACATCGGCATCTCTGATGTAGGGAAGTGGTAAGGCATTGCGTTCTTGGTAAACTTGTTTTTCATAGGCTCCTTCTTCTATACGGGGAATCAAATCAGAATTAAATACAAAACCATGTTCTGTTGTGTAATTGTTTGCATTCTCTGCACTCGCTGTCAATACAGGCAAATTGTTCTCTGGAGTTTGGGCTAGCAAGCAAGTGGATACCAATAAAAATAATAAACCTATTCGCATATGATGTATAACGTGTTTATAGAGGCTTTGTTATAAATGGGACGGAACGTTTTGGGCTGCGTTTGCATGTGGTGTCCCCGCTATTCGCTACTAGTCCCTAAGGTGGGTTGTAGATCTAACAGGTTTTAAAAACCTGTTAGGTCTACAACCCACCTTAGGGAGCTATCCGCTGCTATCGGGCGTAGGCTATTTTGTTGGGGTGCTTCATTGGGGCGTTTTTTTCGCCCGTTTTTGGGTTTGGGCACACCATTTCCTGTTCCGTTTCGTGTGGGCAGACACACAGGTCTGCCCCTACATTTTTTGCCTGTTTTGGGCACCCGTTTTTGGGTTGGGCACCCACAAGGGATGCCCCTACATTGTACATTATTGGATTTCGTTGCTGCCGACTTTTGATCGGTTGTTGTACCATTTGTCGTAATCGGTTACTTGGACAATGCCATCTAAATTGGTGTCGGTATTGTCGTATGTATCCAATACGGCAGGATTTTCTTTCCACGCATCGTAATCGGTGTTTTGTATGACGGCATCGCTGTTGATGTCTCCTGTATACATAACCGCTTTTCCATCTGTTGCCAATTTCAATTGGTCAACGCCCCAGGCTTGGGTGGTGGCGGTGGTAAAATCGTAAACCATATTGTCGGTGACTTCTACTGCGGTGGCGGACAATACATCCAAATGGTTGCGGTGACGAATCGCAAAATACACCATTTCTCCTGGCGTTAAATTGAATCGTATGGGATTGATGCCATCTACTCCTACAATGCTGCCATCTGCCAACAAAACAGCGGCTTGTCTTTCGATAACTGTTGTACCTGGTGTACCAGATGCATTGGGCGTTCCTGTTCTGGCTTCGACCAATACCCAATCGACCATATCGCTCAAAATGGCATTGAGCGTTTCGCTTCCTGTATAATTGTAAGGTGCCACATTGTAAGGCTGATTGGCTGGTATCAGATTCCCCAAATCGGTTCGCATACTGCCATTCTCATAAGGTCCTTCCAACAATACTTTTAAAGAAACTGGCACACCTGTACAGCCTGTTGTATCTGCTGTAAGCCCTGTCATATCCAAGCCAGCAACAAAACTTGCCTCTACTGCTAATGGCTCGCCATTCCCATCAAATTGCAATCCATCTATGGTATCCACCAATAGGGCATTCAAGGCAGCTTCTGAAACAAAATCACTTGCATTGTCTGTTGGGTTAACAGGTCCACCACTTACTCCATCGGTTCGGGTATTGTAGGGGGCAAAATTGGTATAGACTTCATCGTCTATATTGTCTGGAAAATACATTTGGGATACCTTGGTTGAACCGCCATTGACATGAACATCAAAATGAATGTGTACTACCCTGCCAGGATACCAACCTGGAAAAATGGTATGAAACAAGCAATCACCATTACAATCGGTTATTTGATAACCTCTCAACCAAGTTTCGTTGGCAACAGCTCCAAATTGAGAGTAAACGCCTTCAGCGTCACAGTGCCAGACATTGACCAAGGCATTGGGAATGGGTTCACAGGTATTGGCATCTACTACTTTAACATTGAGGAGCATTGGATGTCCTGGCAATCCTTCTGTAATGTCTTGTCGGTCAAATTCAGGAGGTAGGTAAAATGGCCCCCCTGTTTGATTGGGACTGAGTATACAATTGATTTCACTAGGGTTGACAGACCTGGGTTGGGCGTGTATGGTTTTGCCCAATTTAGCTGTTAGGGCTGGAAAGAAAAACATACCCAAACCTGCTAGGCTGGTATTCTTTATAAATTGTTTTCGGGTAATTTTATAGGGTGGCATAAGGCTTTGTTTATCTATTGTTTTGTAAAAAATACAATATAAACAAAAAGCCGCATTTCTTGACAGAAATACGGCTTTTTGAATGTGTGATTGGGAAGCTGAATGGGGGAATTGTTTTAAATCTTACAATCCAAATGCATAAAAGTATACAGTTGGGTCGCCTGGGTAAATCCCTTCGACCATAACTCCTCCACGTTTGCTTTTAAGTGCATTTTGGAAATCTCTATTTGATCTTACAGGGCGTTCATTGACTTTTAAAATAACGAAGCCCTCTTGCATTTCTGTTTCTTTGCTAACCACACCAGGCATAATTTCTGTCACTCTTACACCACCTTCTACATCTAGTCTAGCTTTGTCTGTAGCACTTAGGTCTTGTACACGCAATCCTAATCTACTCATTAAGTTTTTGTCTACTCCTGCTTGAGCACCTTCCATTTTGATGCCTCCTTCACGCGTACGCAGTGGTACGATTACTTTTTGCTCTCTTCCACCTCTATTAATGGTAACAGAAGCGACATCACCTGGACGTTTTCTACCGATGGCTTCTTGAAGTTCAGGGGCGTTTCTTACTCTTTTCCCATCTACTGCTACTATGACATCTCCTTCTTGAATACCTGCTTCACGGGCAGCTCCTCCATCCATTAAACCTGCAATGTAAACGCCTTGTGAAATGTTTAAGCCCATATCACGCGCTGTTTTGCTGTCTAAATCTTTGATGTGTACACCCAAATAAGCTCTTTGAACTGCTCCATAATTGATTAAGTCATCGACTACTTTTTGAACAATGTTGACAGGTACGGCAAAAGAATAGCCTTGATAGTAGCCAGTCTTGGTCGCAATGGCGGTATTGATGCCTACTAAGTCTCCATTGGTATTGACCAAAGCTCCACCACTGTTGCCAGGGTTTACTGCTGCATCTGTTTGAATGAATGATTCAATGGCATATTGATCGTTGAGGATGTCTATATTTCTCCCCTTGGCACTGACAATTCCTGCCGTTACTGTAGAAGATAGGTTAAATGGGTTACCCACTGCCAATACCCACTCTCCTACTCTGGTATCGTCTGAATTGCCTAGTTCTAGGATAGGTAAATTCCCCGTATTCACTTTGATAACTGCTAAATCTGTTGAGGGGTCTGTTCCAATTAGTTCGGCAGGAAAACTGCGGTTATCGTATAGGGTGACTTCGAGTTCACTAGCTCCTTCTATTACGTGATTGTTGGTTACGATGTATCCATCTCTACTGATAATGACACCAGAACCTGAAGATTGTCTTGCACCTCCTTGTCCTCCTCCATAAGGGTTGCCAAAGAGATCGCCAAACAAATCGTATATATCCCCTTGTCCTCCCCCTGCTTGGGCAGAATTGATGGTAGAGCCTATGTGTACAACGGCTGGCATACTCTTAGCTGCTGCTGCTGTAAAATCTACAGGTAGTGCTTTGGAAGCACTGCGACTCACTGGGGGAGGTGGTGGAGTCATATTGGCTTTGGGGCTTGTTGTCAAAGGTGCATTGGTTAGAACGGTAGGTATGTCCTGTTGTTCTTGTAACACTACTTTTTGATCCATTCCCAATCCTTTGTAGGCTCCAAGTGTTATCAAACTTCCTAATATTGCGGCAAGGATTAATCCAGACAAACGCTTCATACTCGTGTTTTTTTGGTTTTGTGTGTTATGATCTTCATTCTTTGAAAATTATTGTTTACTCAAATATACATATAAAAACAAATTTGGTTTATTGTTCATTATACGTGTGGCGGTTAAAATTATGTTAATGATTTAGAATTGAAAATTCAAAATTTAAGATTCAAGATTGAAAATTCAAAGTTTAAGATTCGACGAAGGTGGTGACTTTGCGACTTTATGCCAGATAGTAGCGGTAGCCCACAGTGAAGTTCGACAGGCTTAGGTTGCTTGTGGTTTAACTAACTGAAATGACCTATACCTGTTAATTCTTGCTTGCTTGGGCTTATTTTTTGCCTGTCGAAGTGAACGAGGACTACAAGCGGATAGCTGGGAGTGATGAGGGTTTGGAAAGCTGAGCGTTCCATCCTAATCCTTATTTAAGTAAAAGAGTACAACATTTAGGACATTTTTCTTGATTTTCTGGACAAAATTCCAAAAACTTATAGCTATTGAGACATTTTTCTTGATTTTTTGGACAAAGTTCTTTACATTTGGCTTGTAATGGATTAGCTTTAAGTTGCAAACTTAAAGCAACACTGCAAACTTAAAGCAACATAAAGAATATAAAAATAAACGATTATGGGAAGAGGTGCCAAAGCAGAGCTTCCTCCAAAAGAATTGATTTCTTTGTATGGAGATTTGATAAAGGATAGCTACAGTATTGTAAGCAATGCCAATAGTGGTGTTCACGCCAAGGTTTTTTATGATTTGTTGGCGATAACGGGTTTGAGTAAACATCAATTGGCAGAGGATTTGTTTGGTTTGTCGAGTAAGACTTTTTCGAGGTATAAGGCAGATGATAAGCATTTGTCGCCAAGGAATAGTGAGATGGCGTTGAAATTGATTTCGCTGTATCAAAAGGGCTTGGAGTTGTTTGGTTCGGTGGATAGTTTTAATCGGTGGATGAACAAAGCTGCTTTTGGGCTGGGCGATCAAATACCTTATAATTTGGTGAATACGATGACGGGAATGGAATTGGTGTTGGAAGAGTTGATTCGTATTGAGTATGGGGATTTGGCGTAAAATATTGGGCAGATTTTGGGCAGATTTTGGGCAGACACATAGGTCTGCCCGTACAATGCGATTTTGTGATGATTTTAATGAGCCGATGGGACGGCTTTTGGGCAATGATTGTATATAGAATAACCTCAATTAAGTGGGCAAATAAATTGAGCGCATCGGGCTATGCTGCTAGGTGGAACTCTAAGGGCGTTTTTGTCATTTATACGGCAGGGTCGAGGGCATTGGCATGCCTTGAAAATATGGTGCATAGAAATGGCGAGGGCTTGAATAAATTGTTTAAGGTAATGCTGATTGAGATTCCTGATGATATGGTGATATCGGAAGTTCAATGGGAAGATTTACCTGAAAATTGGTATGAGTATGCCAATTTCTCTTTTTGTCAAAAAATAGGCGATGCTTGGGTTGAGGCGGGTGAGACGGCTGTTTTGCGGGTTCCTTCCTCTATCATTCAACAGGAATACAATTATATTATCAATATTCGGCATCCAGATTTTGCTCGGATTCGTTTGGCAAAGACGGAGGATTTTAAATTTGATCCGAGGATAAGGGAGGGGCCAGATAATTGAAAATTCAAAACTTAAAATTTAAGATTTCCCCCTCAAGCAGCTAGCTGCTTGAGGGGGCTTTTTGTTATAGTCCTGTGAGGTCTTTTTCGCTGGGGTGTTTGACGGAATAACTAAATCTAATCTTTTTTATTTCGTTGGGTTTGAGTTCGACATTCCAGAGTAATTTTCCGAAGTCGGCGGTGTATTCGGCTTTGTCAGATTTGACCAATTCAATTTCTATTTCTTCGCTGTCGCTTAGGGGAATTTGGTCTAAGACATCCATTTCGATGCTTTGTGATTTGTTGTTTTTGATTAGGATTTCGTAGGTAAATACTTGGGTTTTGGTACTCCCCCAAAAAGAGACATTGGCGTCCGTTTCGAGTCGGTGTCTTTTGACGTTTATGTTGTTGTCACTACCAAGTGATAAGATAAGTTCTTCTGCAATCAGCTTGGGATCTATTTGCGTTTGTCCCACATAAGTCCCTCCTACAAATAGGTTGGCATTTCCTGGTAGTAAATTTAATTTGCCCCAGTCTTTTACTTTCGCCAATAGATAGGCTTGGGTTTCGAGTTTGGGAACGGTATGGTATTGATATTTGGCATCTAT
>JAHDIA010000084.1:12257-13091 GCA_020631035.1 Chitinophagales bacterium
TATGGTTTCATTTTTGAGGTACAAGGTGTGTACTTTTGCATCGGACGGAATGTTTTGTGTGTCGTCGAGTTCGAAGGCGACGCTGTTGTAATTCTCAAAGGTTTTGGCAAAGTCATTTCGGTTGCGGTCAAATACTCCATCTGAATCTGCTCCGTCGTCTCCTTGTTCTTCTACATTGCTTAACATATTGTTGTCTCTGGCAATGTAAGAGTTCATGCGGGCATTGTTGTGATATGCTTGGGATTGTCTTCCTCTGTATCTGGGGTCAGCGATGTTTACGTACCAAGGATTGAGTATTGGTCGGTTGTGGTCGGCAGAGGGGTTGGCGGTAGAGACGGCTAAATTGACATTGTCCCAATCGATGCCTGTGTTTTGGCGTATGTCGCCTTTGTAGTTGATGGTGAGTGGATTTTCGATGTTTTCGGTACGGATGTCGTAGCTGGGTGTCCAATGTGCATCTTTGACTAAGTAGCTGAGTGTAAAGGGGGCTTTTTGTTGGGTTTCGGAATAGATGGTTACTTCTAAGCGGCTAAAGCGGCCTTTTAGTTTTTGGCTTTCGTGTTTTTTGATGATTTCATTTATTTGGGTGGTGCTTTCGTTTAAAGTGTTTTGCCAGTTGGCTCTTTCCTTTTTGATTTCGAGTAGTCGCTTGCTGATGGAGACGTATTTTTGTGGAACAATTTCGAGGGTTTGTTCTAGGTGTTTGATGCTTTCGCTTCCTTTGGGTGTTGGGAGAGGTTTGTATTCTATCAGGAATGCCTTTTCGTTGTCGAGTATTTTTTTCTCTTCGTCTAGTAAATAAATTTGGTCTTCGGCTTCTCCCTTTTTTTGTTT
>JAHDIA010000085.1:0-4077 GCA_020631035.1 Chitinophagales bacterium
ATGATTTGTAGCATTTAAAAAATACTTTTTTGCTTTTTCAAAATCTGTGTATATTGTTGTTTGGCAATTTGTGCCGAAATAACCTTACTCTCCAAACGAGTTTGTTGTTTGATTTCTTTGGTAGCAACTGCATCCCAATTTAGAGCAATCGCATCTATGATGACTTGTTGGTGTTTGGGCAAATCATCGGTTCGATCTTTGTACAAAGGTGTCACCCGATCCAGCAAACGTTCCAAATCTTTAAACACGTCTCCTTTGCGGTCGTCTACAAATATTTCAAATAAGAGTACATTGGTTCGTATCACCCCACCAGTAATGCGTCGAATGGTCTCTACCCTACTCTGGTAGTTTTCTAGTAAATCCTTTGCTTCATCGGGTTTGTAATATTCGCCCAATTTTCCCAATAATTTAAATGTTGCTTCTTTGTCCAAACCCTTTAGATGAAAAGTTTTCAGTTGTTCCATCAAAGGATGTTTGTAATCGTGTAGGGCTTCAATAGACACAGGTGAAGCAGCCACCAAACGAAGTTCAGGAACAGTACTCAAGATTTTACGAAGTCGCTGACTTTCTTGCTTACCCATCTTTTTGAGCAAATCCTGAATGTTGTCTAAAAACAAAATGATTTTCTTCTTTTGCCCTCTCAATTTTTCAAGCAACAAATCGAAAATTGCTCGTTCATATTTTTCCTCATTTGCTTTATTGGTATAGAGCGCGTCCATTTCGTCAAACAATCCAGCAAATGCCTCACTTTTGTCTTCAAGCATACGAGCAACTTCTTCCCACAAATTAAATAGGGTACGGATGTTGTATTGCTCTTCTCTAAAGACCAAAGGCAACAACCATTTATTCAGTTTTTTGTCCTGTTCTACTTCATATGCCAAACGAAGCAAGAGCGTGGTTTTCCCCATTCCCCTTTGCCCCACAATGAGTAGATGTTCTTCAGGGGTTTTCATTTTCGCCTCTTTAATGTGGCGGTACAATTTTTTAAATTCATTGTGTCGTACAACAAAACGATCTATGAGTTCTTGCCGACTCAATTGACTGGGATTGTAAATACTGTCTACAGTTGCAATTGCCATTGTCTGGGATTTTAAATTAATCTACTTATTTCAATACAAATTTCTCCCACCACATTTTGAGTAATTGGGAAGTAAATTGGTATTTCTTTTGGGATTCTATAAAGTAAATATATCCATCAAATTGAAGCGATGCCATAATACGGTCATCATAATAAAACACCTCTACATCCCATACATCTTCCAACATTACATATACAAAACAACATTGCCCTTCAGGATGGTCTTCAAGATAACGCATAATCGAAGTCTTTCCTACTCTACGTGGAGCCGCCAAGAAAATGTGGCTCTTAGATTCCAAACGCCTATAAATCTTATTCAATATTTTCGGTCGAGGGTAAAAATCCTCATTTCTAACGACTTGTGTTGGCACATTCTTCATTTGACAAATTATTTTTTGCCAAAAAAACTTGACAATTTTTATTTTGTCAAATAAAAATCAAAAAAAATCCCCTACATCTGTCATATTTCCCTCCCCACAAGTAACCAATACAATTGTAGGGGGCGAAAAAATTTTTGCCCAATAACCCAAATTAAAAAATATTTCGCCCAATAACCCAAAGCAAAAACATATTCTGTGAAAGCGACTGAACCTAATAAGATAGCCCCGATAGAAACGGAAAGCTTGTAGAGATGCGATTTATCGCATCTACAACTTGCAGTGAATAGCGGGCAAACAAGCAGCGACGAAGCAATGAGCACTTGCTCCAATTAAAAAAAATAATTAACATCTAATAAAACGAACAACATGAAATATTTAACCATTTTACTAAGTCATTTTTTGTTATTGTATACTTGTAGTTTTGCCCAAACAGAAGCAGCAAGCAATGGCTTAAATGACACTGCCGTCCTCACAGCAAAACAAACTGAATCGGTTTATCAACAAAGTCAGTTCTTTCCCAACAACACACAATTATCCATTGCTTTGGTCAAAGAAGATGGGATCAAATTTTATGGAATCAAGAGAATAGAAGACCAAATTGTCCAAGTAGAAAACCAAGATTCTGTCTTTGAGATTGGTTCGATTAGTAAGGTTTTCACAGCCACTTTGTTGAGTAGCTTGGTTCATCACAAAAAAGTAAATTTAGATGCCAAATTGAGCCATACATTGGGATTGACAATTCCTGAAGAATCAGACTTTACTTTGAAACAACTCGCCAATCACACTTCGGGTCTACCAAGGCTCCCTTCCAATATGGATATGACAGCATTGCTCAATCCTAGCAATCCCTACAAAAAATACGATGTCAATAAATTGGAAAGCTACCTAACTGAACACATTAATTTACAAGCAACACCAGGCACCCAAAACGAGTATTCCAATTTGGGAGCAGGCATACTCGCCTACACTTTGGGAAAAATAAACAATAAAAGCTATCAGGAATTATTAAACGAACACATTTTTTCGCCATATGGTATGTCCAACTCTTCTAGCAATAGAGCAGATATAGAAGATTTATTGGTAGGCGGTCTAAGCACTTCGGGCAATCCAAGCAGCAATTGGGACTTCAATGCACTAGAAGGGGCAGGAGCCATTTTATCCTGTACAAAAGATATGGCACAATTTCTTTTGGCACAATTGGATACCAAAAATGAAATTTTAAATTTAAGCAAAAAGCTTAGCTTCCAAATCAATGAAAAAATGAGCATTGGCTTGGGCTGGCACATCCTTCACCAAGAAGGAGACGAAAACATTCATTGGCACAATGGAGGTACAGGCGGCTACACTGCCTCAATGGCACTTGATATGGAGAATAAAGTAGGTGTTGTCATTCTTTCCAATGTGACTGCTTTTCACCCCAATATGGCAAATATTGACGCTTTGTGTTTTCAATTATTGAAAAATAATTAAGTTTAATTGTCATATTTTACATTCCCTTTGTAACCAATAAAAGTAGAAAACCACAATACATTTGATACAAGATCAATGAGGCAACAGACCAACATAGAAACACAGTTTTTTGAACTCATCGAAAACAACAAAGACCGCATCAATCGGATTTGTTCGGTTTATGCCAAAAATTCGGAAGACCAAAAAGATTTGGTACAAGATGTTTTTCTCAACATTTGGAAGGCACTGCCCAGCTTTGAACAGCGTTCGAGCATCCATACTTGGGTCTACAGAATTACCCTCAATGTGTGTATGCGTTCCAAGTATGAAAAATTGCAAAGAAGCAAAGTCAATCTAGACAGTATTAAAATCGAATATCCTAGCGAAGAACCCAAAGAAGCAAAATATGAACAGTTGTATCAATGCATTGCCCAATTAGCCGAATCTGATCGATCCCTCATTGTACTATTTTTAGAGGATTTGCCCTACAAAGAAATTGCTCAAATTCTTGGTATTTCTGAAAACTATGTGGCAGTAAAAATCAAGCGCATCAAGGCGCAATTGTTGAACTGTTTAAATGCCCAAAAAGATGCTTGACAAAGATTTAAAAAATTTATGGAACAATGCCCCACAAAAAGGCAATGTTCAATTTGATAAACAAAAAATATTAAACGAAATGAATACTGAAATTCAAAAAATTGACCGTTCTATCCGAAACCGCAATTTGCGAGAAACCTTTGCCGCCCTATTGGTCATACTTATGTTTGGATGGAGTTTTTTCACCACCGATGTACTCATCTCCAAAATCGGAATGGGAGCAGTAGTACTAGGAGCGGCCTTTATCATTTACAAATTGTATGCTGTTCGCAAAAGTCGCCAACCCGTAGATGTCTCAACCGATGTCAAAACACAGTTGGTGGCAAGTCGGGACTACCTCAAAAAAGAACAAAACCTACTACAAAACGTTTTGTATTGGTACATTTTGCCTTTGGCGGCTCCTATCTTATTTATTGGAATTGTCAATGGTTCCCCCTTGCTTTTCAAAGTTATTTACTCCCTTTTTGTCATTGGTCTTTCCTTTTTTGTGTACTGGCTCAACCAAAAAGCCGCCAAAGGTTTTGACCCAAACATTGCACAATTAGAGGAAGCAATTGAGAAGTTGTGAATTGG
>JAHDIA010000085.1:4177-13076 GCA_020631035.1 Chitinophagales bacterium
GCAACGTCATTGGTTTATGGCTACGTTGTGGCCAGGTTAGCCAATCCCGATTTCATCGGGACTCATCCTACGCTTCTTGCAATTCAACAAGCAGCCAATTCCCAAAATCTTTTAAAAAATTTTGAACCTGCTCAATATTTTTGGGTGGATTGAGATACCAATGCAAACACTGATTGACCGCAAAAGATTTTTCTGGATAATACGTCTTAAATGATTGGGCGCAATAATACAAACTATTCGTATATTTTTGCTCTCGCTCAAAAACCAATTCAAAGCAAACCCTTAAACTTATTTTAAGTATGGCTTGGATTTGTTTTTGGGCTTTTTTTGTATCGGACTTTATTTTTAGAAATCCCTGCAAATCTTGCTTGTACCATTTTTTGTTGATACACAAATCTGAAGTCAATTTAAAAGGTGGAATTTGTTGTGCATAATCTATACCATAAATACATTTGGATTGCACTTTGAGCAATAAATTGAAGGCTGTATTGGAAGGCGTCACGCCAAAAACATAATTGGAATAAGCCAAATCAAGCTCTGTCACAAATGGATATTTTTTGAGCAGTTGCGGAACGACTTCTCGGCTCCAAGCTACCCTAGCCCAATAGATATACTTCCTTTCTTTTTGTTGTGGAACAATGGCAAAAACATCGAGATCTGAAATATTTTTTTGAGCGGTTCCCCTCGCAACTGATCCACGCAAATAAATACTGTAAAGATTAGGAAAATATGTTTGGTATACCTCAATCACATCTTTAACAAGGGGCTGGTAGGTTTCTTGGATTGTTTGATTAGCAATATTTTGTAAATATCCTTGGACATCTGTGGGATAATATCCTCCAATGGCTTGTATCTCTATCATCGTGACAAAAGAAAAGGGCAACATTATGTTGCCCTTTAGAATGGGATTATTAATTACTTCTTTTGAGGGACTTCTTTGTTTTCTTGCTTCTTGAGTAAGTCTTCAATTTGCTTGAGAATACCATTCCCTGACGAATCTTTAACTTCTCCTTCAAGCTCTTTGAGTATGTTGTTGATGTCGGGATCATCCTTTATCTTTTCCAACTTTTCTTTGATTTTCCCTTCATTCTTCTTCAGAATCTCTTTGATGTTTTCTGATTTACTTGCCAAATCATCTACCAATTTTTTGGCTTTTTCTATCTTCTCGTCATCTAAAGCATTTTTGGCTTTTTCACTAAACTTGTCTATCATTTGTTTGGCACGCTCAGCCGTCTCCTCAATGTTTTGAGGCTGCTGTTGACTATCGTAAGCGCAACCAATAAAATTCATAGACGTAAGAAGAAGAGCGATAAATAGTATTTTTTTCATGAAATTAGAAATTTGTTTTGCTTTATGATATACTAATTGCTTGATAAGTTTAATTAGTATGCTAATGATGGCATTCTTTTTGCCTCATTACTTGATAAAAAAGAATGTATACAAAAAGAACCGCTTTTTTATACAATAAATTCAAAAAAAACTATCTTAAAGCACATTTATCAATAAAATTAATAAAACATGTCGAATTTATTAAGTACGATTCTCAAAACAATTGATGCAGTACAATCCAAAAACAAAAAAAGTAGAAAGGTTGAAACTGCCGATCCTTCTGTTTTTGATGAGCTTCGTAAACAGGTAAAAGACTTGGATCAAGATTATCAAGGGCACAATATGCAAAAGGGCAGAAAGCCCAAACCTATTTTTGATTTGCTCAAAAAAATCATCGATGGAACAAGAAAAGCCAACAAAAAAGATCCTAATGTTGCTACAGCTGATAAATCTGTATTTGATGAAATATTGTCAAAAGTTCAAAAAGCTCCCCAACGTCAAGCAAGTAGTGGTTTGAAAAAAATTGTAGAAGACTATAATTTGGATATTGGACGTTTGCCACAAGAAACGATTGTGCAAATACAAGATCAATACCAATCTGAACTACAAGCCCTTAATCAAAAATATGCAGAAGGCATACACAAAATGATTAAACAGGCAAGGTAATTTGCCAACCTATATAACTAAAAAACCGCTCTTTAAACAAACTGTTAAAGGGCGGTTTTTTATTTTTCCATCAAATGGCATTGGGTCTTTCATGACTTTTTAAAGAGATGTGTAAGTGGTCTCCTGTTCCCGTATGTCGCAAAGTATTGAATCCCATCCACCGAAAATATTTTTCCAAAAGTTGATTGCGCAATTCAGAGCGTTGGTTGGTTCGTAAATCCAATGCGTGTGCATATCCGTCCTCTTGTTGATAATGCAAGGAATGTTTTTTGACCTTCAAACCCATCTTTTTGTAATCTTCGGGGGTTCGATTGGCATCGGTTACAATAAGGTCTTTGTCCAAATGGGCAATGGTACTCACACTCAATCTCAAAATGGGATGTACTTTGTTGAGTTCAGTTTGCAAAGCTTGGTTCTTCAAATTGCTACTAGAAAAATAGAAAAGCCCATGTACACAGTAGACACCCACCAATATCAAAGCAATAAAGGCTCGTCTTTTAAATTGTCTGGCACTCCCCAATTTACCAGAGAGTTTTCCATAAATCACACTAAAATAAACAAACAGTGCCAATGCTGTTGCCGCAACACCTGCCCCAATCGCCACCCAAGGGTCCAATTGGTAGGTAACATGACCATAAACTGCTACCCGAATCAATAAAATAAAAGGCAAAATAGCTAGTAAGACAAACTTGATAATTTTGTAAAGAAGTGAGAACATTTAGCTCATGTTGGTTAAAATTATCAACACCAAATGTTGTAAAAAAATTCCATCTTTCTTATTATCTGCATTCATTAACAATTTGTACATTCGGTACTCAAACAAACATTCACTCCAAATTAACTTTAACTGCTTCACTCACCCCTTTGTCTGAATTTAGCACTATTTCGTATTGATTCTTACCATCGCTTAATTTAAGGTAAGCCGTGTTATTCCCAACGCTTCCCAGATTGTTGGCATACATTACAATGGTATTGACACCAGGTTTTAATTTAATTTTTTGTTTGTGTTTTTTGTTTTTTAGTTGTAATTGGTCAATTAAAATTTCGCCATTGAGGTAGAGGGTAATAATGTCTCCGTCTTCTTTTTTGTAATCCCATATTTCGATTTTCACTTCGTCTTTTCGCACACTCCATTCTTCTTGATACGATACTTCGGTGGCTTCGATTTTTTCTGGTATTTTGATCTTAGGATCAGGACTAGCCTCATCAATTTTTGGCTCATCTATTTTGATTTCAGCAAGCTGTTCAAGCTTTGGGATTGTTTGTTCATGTTTATACAATGCTTGAACTTCATCTTCTGACAAGGCATAGTCATAAATTCGTAAATCGTCGAGTAGTCCTTTGAATCCAAAATCCGTATGATCCATGCTCAATGGATCGTGATTGAGGGTGTTGCCAATGTACCATTTGTGATTCATTGCAAAGGCTTCATTCAGTTCATGGCTAAAGTCTATGGTGTAACCTTCGACCAATGTGCCATTGATGTAATGGTTTATTTTTCCTTGCTGTCGTGTGACAGTAATCAATGTCCATTTGTTTAGGAAATCGTACTCAATGGATTCAGAGAATTTATCATATTTATTAAGTTTGTGGTGATAATTTAGATGGTGGGTCATTTCGACTTTGCCAAACATTTTTCGTTCCAAAGTCAAAGCAAATCCTGTTTTATCCAATCCATGTAGATGGTGAAAATCGCTGTCATTAGGCGCACCGTCAAAAATAAAGGCTGTTGGATCAGAAAATTTATCTCCAATTTGAATGGTGTGTACTTTCCAGCCTGTAAGATATACCCAAACACTAAAGGTATAATCTGTTAAATTCTTAAACTGCTCATTTTTGGGGTACACTGTAAAATAAGAACTGTAACCATTAAATTTAGCGGCTTGACCAATTTGTCCTTCTACATAGTCAATCGCTTGAGGGTAGGCGTGGTTTTCATTCCCACTACTGTCATTTCCATTTCCATCAAAAGTGTAGTGAACAACAGGAGGAACTGGCTTAGATGTTTTTTGTCCATTGAGCCATAATGGACTTATTAGCCCCATATACATTAAAATGCAATATAGTATGTTGTGTGTTTTCATTGTTGTTGGTATACATTATAGAAAAAGGCGTTCTCTGCGAATGCGACTGAACATTCTAACATAGCCCCGATAGAAACGGTTACACCGCAGTAGGGGCAGTGCCTTGTGCCTGCCCTAAACGAGGAGTAAAAGTGAATAGCGGGCAAACAAGTAGCGACGAAGCATCCAAACATTTGCTCCAAAAAATTAATTTCATCATCTAAACCATTCCAAAAAAGAAAAAGCCGCCTAAAATTAGGCGGCTTTTTTATTTTTCATGCATTTACAGCAAATATTTTTATACTGATGTCATCTAAAGTCTGAAAACTTGGTTTTGATGGCTCCAGGTTTGTTGTCTTTGAGTTTGTCCAAAAAGCTACTTTTGTCTCTGTAACCATCTACTCTGGTAATTTCATTGCCTTCTTTGTCAAACAAGATGATTGTTGGATAAGCAGTTACCCAATAATCTTTGACCAATTGTTTGTATTGTGTTGCTTCGCCGTCTACATGATAGGCCAAATAATTGGCACTGACATATTGCCCAACATCTTTGTCTTCAAATACTTCCTTTTCCATTTGCTTACAAGGCTTGCACCAATCGGCATGAAAAAATACGAAAAAAGGTTTTTTATCTCTTTCTGCTTGTCTTTGAAGATCGCTGTAAGAGCCCGCATAAAAGTCTACTTGAGCGTTGATGAGTTGTGAGCTTGCGAAAAAGCATAAGATACAAAATGATACTATCCACTTCATTAATGTAATTTGTTAATTTGGGTTTGCGATTTTGCAGGGTAGTGAGTAATAGTTAAAATAATAATCTATTGTTTTAAACTTTGATATTTCCCAATTTACTTCATCAAAAATGCTCACCTTAGCTCTGCTAAGATTCCGCTTTTTTCTTTGTATATTGAGAAATCTCTTTGTTTAAATTCAAAATTTTATTTTTTCACCATTACTAAGTTACAAATTTAGACTGATTTTATAAAAAAAGTTTAAAAAAGTAAAGTATTAACAAATAAAAAAGGGACTGCTCGATGAGCAGTCCCTTTTGTTTCTTTACATTTTGAGGGTATTGATTATTGGATACCCAAAGCTTTCAATGTTTCATAAGGAATTGCACTACCTTCAACACCAACAGCCAAACCATTGTCTTGTTGGAACTGACGGATAGCCGCTCTCGTTTGAGAACCAATAACACCATCAACTGGTCCTGGATCGTATCCTCTGTCTTTTAGAGCTTGCTGAACTCTTGTCAAGTAAGCTCTGTTTTGACCAGACTCACACAAAACCTCTCTCCACTCAGTAAAACCACCGACTCTTACCAACTGTCTAGAAGTAACAGTTTTGTATTCAGCAGGAATTTCTTTAGAAAGTGTTTGCGCAGGTGATGAAACCACTTTTCTAGTAATTGTTTTGTACTCAGCTGGAACTGTTTCTTCTGTTACCTGAGCAGGATTTTGAATAACTGTTCTCTTAATAGTTTTGTACTCAGCTGGAACTTCAACCTCTTTTACAGTAGCAGGTGTTTTCAAGATTTTTCTGGTAACCGTACGGTATTCAGCAGGTACTTCTTTCAAACACCAAACTCTACAGTCTTCAGGATTACTAGAGATACAATCTTTGGTTGCTTTTCCTTTTACCCACTTAGTAGTAGCAGGAGAAACCAATACTTGCTCTGTTACAGTTTCGTATACAGGTGCGATAGGGCTCAACTTAGTAGAAGGCTCTTTGACCATGATTTGTTCTGTAACGGTAGTATAAGAAGGTGGAACCACCTTTAAAACATTGTATGGCTCTTTGACCATAACTTGTTCTGTAACTGTCTCATATTTGGCAGGAACAACCTCAATAGTAGAAGAAGCCTCTTTCACCATAATTTGTTCAGTAACAGTTTCGTATTCATCAGCGATCAAGCATTTAGCATAGCATTGACCTGGTCTAGCGTCAGGTGGTAGGTCACCTGATTGTGCTTGGGCTACAAATGGAGTTGCTAATACTCCGCATAACAAGCTTAAAACAAACTTTTTAGTCATATTTTTTATGTTTAGTTAGTAATTCTCAATATTTGATTGAAAATATTATACTAATTATACTATTTATACAAATCTAATGACTTTTAGTCACATATTATAGAAAAAAAATCAATTAGATTTAATTGTATATTAGCTTAATATTCTATTTATTCGTTATACAATTCCTTGAAAACAGTCCATTCAGTTGTTTTGTAGTGATCGTCGCCAAAATAGTTGAGTACCATTTTCATACTTTTGGCATCTTGATAGCCAAAAACAGGCTGTGGATTCTCCAAGTATTCATCCAAAATGGCAATGGTTGGATAAACCGTTCTACCATTGGATAAATAAAGTGCCAAATTGTGTACGCCTCTCCTTCCAATATTAGGGTTAAAATTATACTGTTCTCCATTGAACATCAAGTCTTCTGCATCCTCTGCATTGAACTTTACTGCGTAAAACTTTTCATTTACATAATTGCTTAGTCCAACATCCTGGAAGGTGGTTGCATCCATTTTTCGGCAACTTTCACACCAAGGGGTACTGATATTTACAAGAACTTTTCTAGGTTCATTCTCGCTTAACTTGGTCAATTCTTCAACACTAATCCATTCTATGTATCCTGCTGTATTGGCAGATTTAAATGATGAAAACAGTATAAAACTGTTTGCACTCAATAATACAATTAGCATCAAAAGAATTTTTTTCATCTTATTAGTTTTTTGAGAATGAACACTTGTTTTACAACAAAGTTATCAAGAAAAAAACCACTTGAAGTAATTTGTTAGGTAAAGATAGCTAAATGCTTCATAACCAACAAATAATAAGACTTAAAAATAGGATTGCAAATCAGCAATTTTGCTAAAATTTACATCTAAAGCTTGGCGAAAACTTCTGCTCATTACAATATCTAAAACTGTGCCAAACTCCTAAATCCACCTCAATTGAGTGTTTTTTCCTAATATTTGTATAGATTCGTCAGGTTTGTAGTACACCAGGGTTAAATTTCTTTTGGATTGGGCTGTGATTGGCAACCTCAATACACATAGAAATGTATTCTCTAGTTTTCTTAGGGTCTATGATTTCGTCTACCCAAAGTCGAGATGCAGCATAATAAGGCGTTGTCTGTGAAGCATACTTTTCAGTAATTTCGTCCAACATTGCCTGTTTTTTCTCCTCGTCTATGGTTTCCCCTTTCTTCTTTAAAGCCGACACCTTGATCTGCAATAAAGTCTTGGCAGCTTGTGAGCCTCCCATTACCGCAATTTTGGCTGTAGGCCAAGCAAAAATGAATCTTGGATCATAGGCTTTGCCACACATTGCATAATTTCCCGCTCCATATGAATTGCCCATTACTACCGAAATTTTGGGAACAACCGAATTAGACACTGCATTGACCATTTTGGCTCCATCCTTGATGATGCCACCGTGTTCAGAACGGCTGCCAACCATAAATCCTGTTACATCGTGTAAAAAGACCAAAGGGATTTTTTTCTGATTGCAATTCATAATAAAACGAGCCGCTTTGTCTGCCGAATCAGAATAAATTACCCCACCAACTTGCATTTCGCCCTTTTTGTTCTTAACAATCTTACGCTGATTGGCAACAATGCCCACCGACCAACCATCTATACGAGCATAAGCACATACAATGGTTTTGCCATAAGTGGCTTTGTATTGTTCTATTTTTGAATCGTCTACAATGCGTTTCAGGAGTTCAACTGTATCATAGGGCTTGGCTCCATTTTCAGGATAAATCCCATATACATCTTCTAATGGAAATTTGGGCTCAACTGCTTCAACTCGGTCAAAGCCTGCTTTGTCAAAAGCACCAAATTTGTCTACTAAGTTACGTATGGTTTTAAGGCAAGTTTCATCATCGGGCATTTTGTAATCGGTTACACCCGAAATCTCACATTGAGTAGTTGCCCCACCCAATGTTTCTTTGTCTACATCCTCCCCTATTGCCGCTTTTACTAGATAAGGTCCTGCTAGAAAAATAGAACCTGTTCCATCTACAATCAGTGCCTCGTCGGACATAATGGGCAAGTAGGCACCTCCAGCCACACAACTGCCCATAATGGCGGCAATCTGAGGAATCCCCATAGAGGACATCTGTGCATTGTTTCTAAAAATTCGACCAAAATGTTCTTTATCGGGAAAGATTTCATCTTGCAGTGGCAAGAATACCCCCGCACTGTCTACCAAGTAAATGATGGGCAATCGGTTCTCCATCGCAATTTCTTGCGCTCGCAAATTTTTCTTACCTGTAATTGGAAACCAAGCACCAGCTTTTACTGTGGCATCATTGGCAACAATCATACACATACGTTTAGAAACTCGACCAATGCCTACAACCACACCTGCTGCAGGACAGCCTCCATATTCCTGATGCATTTCATATCCTGCAAAAGCTCCCAATTCATAAAAAGCACTTCCTTTGTCTATCAAGGCACTGACTCTTTCTCTTGCCGTCATTTTACCTTTGGCATGTTCTTTGTCAATTCTCTTCTGTCCACCTCCCAAACTTATTTTGTCTTTTTTGCGATTGACTTCCGAAAGCTTGAGTTTCATAAAGTCCTCATTCTTATTCCAGTCAAGGTTTAGTTTCTTTTTTGCCATTGATTGATGTGTTTCTTTTTTGAGTGCAAAGGTAAGGATTTTTTTTGCAACGTCATTGGTTCTAGGCTGCGTTATGGTCTGGTTAACCGACGCATGCTTTGGGCTGCGTTTCAAGCTGTATCCATCCGCTCATCCAACACTCCCAACAAAATATATCCTATATGTATGAAGTGCGTATACTAGGATGGAAAGGTTTTTGTTATAATAAAC
>JAHDIA010000829.1 GCA_020631035.1 Chitinophagales bacterium
GCCATCTCTAATGTCTTCTTCTAATGCGTTTGCTATAAAATTATCTATATTCATTTTTCTCAATTTTATTAAATTTCTCCGCTAAATTAGTCTTTCTCAAAAACAAATAAAAAATGCTTCTCGTAAATTTGAGTAAAGAGCAATTTTATGCCTTTAAGATTTAGAATTATTTTATGTTTATAAGATCCAAATATTGTGCTTTTACGTGACCAAATCTTATGTAAAAAGGTCTTATAAAACACCTCAAAGTCATACAGACCTAATCAAAATATACGATATTTGCAGCCTATGAAGTTACAAAAAAGGATACTAGGACAATATACAGAGCAGAACCAAGGCCCCCTGTTTATCTGTTTGGGTGGCATACATGGCAATGAACACGCTGGTCTTTTGGCGTTTCAGCGAGTGTTTGCCCATTTACAAAAAAATACGCCCGAATTCAATGGTGAATTGGTGGGGGTCGCTGGCAATTTGCCTGCCATCGAACAAAAAATTCGCTTTGTCGAACTAGATTTGAACCGACAATGGTATGACGAAAAAATCAAGTCCATTGAGGCAGTTCCCAAAAACCAACTCAAAAACGAAGACAAAGAACAAAGAGAATTGTTGAGCTTGCTCAAACGCTTGCTCAATCAGACACCTTATAGTCCTGTTGTCTTATTGGATATGCACACCACTTCTGCCAAAGGTGGCATTCCTTTCGCCATTGCCAATGATACACCCTTGAGTCAAGAACTCGCCCTCAACTTGGGCGTTCCCACCATTATGGGGGTCGAAAAAATCGTTAGGGGCACTACGCTCAATTATTTTTCTCAATTGACTCTCTCGGCATTTGGTTTTGAAGCAGGTCAACACGACAATCCACTATCGGTTGACCGTATGGAAGCCGCCATTTGGCTCACCCTCCACAAAATCGGCTGTATGCGCTACAATGATGTTCCCAATTACGATGCCCATCGAGCTTTATTGGAAAAATTGGGACAAGGCATTCCCAAATTGGTCGAATTTTCGTACCGCCACGCCATTTCTGAACAGGATGAGTTTGTGATGCGCCCTGGTTACAAAAACTTTCAGCCTGTAAAAAAGGGCGAAGTACTGGCACACGATGTTAGAGGAGAGGTCAAATCTGATTACAATGGAATGGTTTTGATGCCGCTCTACCAAAAACAAGGCGAAGATGGCTTCTTTATCATTCAGGAAGTGGAAATGCCGACGCTGGCTTAACAGCTTAATTCAAAACTGAATCGGACCGCCAAAGTGGATTGAAGATTCACCAATTTTGAATCTTGATTTTTTCTTGAACGGGATGCTAAGGGCTTCGTTTGCAAAGTGTGTTCCCGCTTTCCGCCATACAAGGTATGTGCGTCAATCGGGCGTATTTGGAATGTTTGGGTCCTGCGTCGCTACTGTTTTGTTTAAGTTATCTTGTAAATGCTTATCTTTGTAAATAAGACAAAACACATATGAACAATTTAATAGAGAGAATAACCATCAAGGACACTGTTTGTAATGGGAAACCTACCATTCGTGGCTATAGATTAACTGTTCAAACAGTATTGGAATTTATATTGGCTGGTACTCCTAATGAGGAACTTCTACAAGCATACCCATTTCTTGAAAAAGAAGACATTGAAGCTTGTAAACAATTTGCATTGATGATGCTAGACAAAAAATATACCTTTAAGGGAATTGCAGCCTAATGAAAAAGTACTTAAGTTGATGTAAACTTACCCTACTATTTTGAACTTTGGAATTCCAATTCCGAAGAATATATTCATCAATTAGATAGAGATGCCAAAGCTGATGATGGTGACATTTGGAAATATGCCAAAGAAAACAACTTAACAATCATAACCAAAGACAGCGACTTTTCTAATCGTATCCTTCTTAATGAACCTCCACCTAAAGTAATTCACATCAAACTGGGTAATATGAAAATGCGAGACTTCTACAATATTATGACCAAAAACTGGAAAAATATTATAGAGGTAAGCAACTCTTACAAACTAGTTAAGAGTTTATATAGATAAGATAGAAGGGATTGATTAATCGAAAAAACTTATTCG
>JAHDIA010000086.1:0-9553 GCA_020631035.1 Chitinophagales bacterium
GTAGCGAAGAATGGCACAAGCTATAAAAAAACACTCAAATTATCCGTGTTCTAAGGATTAGGTTTGGGTATACTTCAAGAAGCGATTTAAATTTGATTAATCAACATTGGCAGAGATTTTTACAAGGTCTCTGCTAAATTAAAAATAGTACTATGTTTCCAAGACCCAATATATTTGGCATTACCGATTGGTACGATTTAAATTTAATAGTTGCAACCATTATTTGTGCCTTATTTGTATATTATTATTTGCGTTACAAAACGCCTTATACTTTTCCATTGCGTATGGTTTTGCCTTGGGGATTTTTTATGACCTTTGTTGGCTTGGTAGGCGCACGTTTGCTCAATGTCATAGAATTGTATGCTTTGAATGATCCTACAGAATTAAGCTATCCTTTTATGGATTATCTATTGTATTACGGAGGCTATGCCTTTTATGGCGGAATGATTTTAAATATATTGGTTTTGTTGTTGCTCAATCAATTCATTCGCTCTCCCAAATTCCCAGCCATTTTAGATGTTTTGGCAATGGCGTGTTGTTTGGCATATGCCTTGGGGCGCATTGGCTGTCAACTATCGGGTGATGGTTGTTTTGGTGTAGCAACCAATTTGCCTTGGGGAATGTATTATCCCTACGGACCTATACCGACTTTGCTTCCTGTACACCCCACACCCATTTATGAGTTGGTCGCTAATTTGGTTTTATTTGGTCTTCTATTAAAAGTAAATCAAAACAAAAAGTTTGTGGGACAAACATTGTATACCTATTTGATGGGAGCGGCTGTCCTACGTTTTCTGGTCGAATTTATCCGCCGTAATCCAGAAGTGTATTTGGGCTTAACCATGTCACAACTCATAGCAGTAATTTTGTTTGGTATTGGTGCCACCGCCTACTGGCTAAAACATAGTCAGACAGTAGAACCTAAAGTGGTATTACAAACATCGTTATAATATTAAAATTTAAAAATGACATTTTTGTAGGCATTGAGCAAAGCAAAAATGTCATTTTTTTTGATTTTCATAGTGAATGAAAATGAGTGGGACGGAACGTTAGAGACTTCGTGGGCGGGTGAGTCCCCGCTGTCTTCCATACATGGTATGTGCTTCCATCGGGCGTATTTTATTTCGTTCACTCCTACGTCGCACATTAAAATATTGGAGGAGTTTTGGAAAGTATGTTGAAGAGGAATTTTTGAAATGCAATGTGTTTATAATCAATGTCTTGTATATATGTCTTAACATCTCTTTGATTGCCTAATTGTAGTGTAATTCTCTTATCTGTGGTCGAATGCTTGTAAGGAGGGTAGTATTTTTGGTGAAAAATATTAAATACTGTGTAAAATAAGTAAATATGTATTTTGGGTAGTAGATTTTTGTTCTATACAAAGAACGCACGGAGCCTGGTAGCCATAGCTACCAAGGCGAGTACGAGATGCAGTATAGGACGAAAAGATGCACACAAAATGTATAGAAATTTAATTTACACAGTATTAAATCATCAAACTAAATAATAATTATGTTTAAGAGAATAACTATTATGGGACTACTTTGCATGCTGCTGTTGCCTGCTTGCGAAAAAGAAACAATACTAGAAAATGAAGTGGCAGCCAATGACCCACTTAACTTTAATCTAAGTGGATTGAGTAGCAATAACATCTCAGCACAGCCTATACAGCCAGATTTACCAGTGCTGGATACACCTATTTACCTAGATGGATTGGAGGAGGAATTGTTTATACCTACAATTGCCAATGCATTGAATATGGGATGTGAGGAAATTCCCTTTTACATTGATACAGATTATACTGTTGACAATACTGGCAAGATTGATTTGAGTCTGGTATTTGATCCGAATGACAACTGCATTACCAATTCTGGTAATTTATTGTCAACTTCTTGGAGTGTAATGAGGCGAATGGGATTATATTATTTACCCGTATTCAATGGCAATGTAGGGGCTGACAATTCAATTATAGATTTAAGCATTGGAGCCAATGTGCAAAATTGGAGTCGAGAAGTACATTTTGAGGCAGTGTATGAAAATGTGGGGAATGTTAAAATAGACTTTGTATTAAATTTGCTAGTAGAAAATGACGGAACCAGGCGTATGAATGTAGAGAATGCCACTTCTACAACTCAAGAGGATATTGTAATCGTAACACCATTGGGTACTGATGGAACCTCTGGAATGCCTGGACCAAGTTGTACAATTTTGGTCTTGCCTGTTTGGGGAGTGGATATCAAGATTGAGTATGCTTGTAATTAAGCAATTGAATATACTTTTATAACGCATTTATTTTATTCAGTAGCCAGTTTTTATATACAATCATTGTACAATTTTGAATCTCATTTTTTAGGTCTGCTGTATTGGGCTTATATATGTTCTGTACCCGTTTTAATTTTTTGGTAAACAAAATAAAATTGCCAAAAGATTGCTTCTGATTATCGGACAAAGATTTATTCCGACTCAAAAAAGTGGAAAAGGATTTGGCAAGACTAAAAAAAGATTCTTCGTAATTGTTCAATTCGTAGTAAGCTTGTAATTGAATCGCCTTGGCTTGGACACCATAAAATATGTTGTGAAACTTGACCTGTAGCAGTTCTTGTAAGACTGCTTCATATTGTTCTTGATTGAAGAGCAGATTGGCTTTGCACAATTTTATGGTGTCTTCATATTGTTCTTCTTGTAAAAAGCTACCATATTGATTGATAAATTGTTCGGTCCATTCTAGTTGTTTGACTGCACAGCCAATATTGACGATGTTTTGAAAGACATCGCTAGAAACATAGCCATCTTGTAATACAATGTTTTGTTCTACGGCAAAGCGGTTGATTTCAAAAAGGTCTTGTAGGGCTTCAGCTTCGCCTTTGCGGTATTTTTCGTAACAAATCTTGGTCAAAAAAATGATCAAATCTCCTTTTTCATCTTGATCGTACAAATGACTGTATTGCTCAAAATCTTTTTTGAGTTGAGGGTAATTGTCAAAATTCTCACCTTGAGATGCCTGTAAGATTTGGCCAAATAACTTTATTTGTGGAAGCTGTAAAAAATCGTTTTGAGCAACAAATTCCAAAATGTTTTCAATGGGGTAGGTTGGATTAGGAGCGGATGGAGACTTGGTGTTTTGAATGTATCCGTGGGTGGCACTTTGACTCAACATCCAATACATTTTGGCGGCAAAAAAATATTTTTCTAATTGCTCAATTAGTATTTGTGGGTCTATTGCCAAATCGTGTTTGTCATCATAGTTGGGGTGGAGGAGTCGTATTTTTTTTAGCTGGTAAATATCATGGAGGTGATCCACTCCTGCCCGTCCTTTGTTTGTCCAATCTTTTTCTATTTGATCTATTTTTTTAAAAAAGTGCTGATCTAGTTTTCGGCGTTTCAATGCTTTGAGCATTACAAACTGTCTTTCCTTTTCGCAATGTTCCAACTCTTTCTGAATCAAAAAATTCTCTAGCAACAAACCAAATTTATATTGTACATTTTCTAGCTTCTTATGGTTGTTGACATCCTTGGGAAATACCTTTTTTAAAATGCTTTCTTTGTTTATTTTTTTTTCTGAAAAATTAGGATAGCATCTTTTTAAATAATTAAAAAATGCTCCAATGTCCTTTGAGCCTTTAATGGCATTGATGCGCACAATGTGTTCCAACTCTCGTATTTCAGATTTAGAAAGTGTACTAAGGTATAAAATGATTTTACTGTTTTTCATAATAGTGAGCTTGAAAAGCTAAATAGGCAAGATAATCATTTTATTGGAGTATGCCAATAATTGAAGTGATTGCCCTTTTTTTGATTCTGTTTTAGTTTGTTGGTATTCAGTGTTTTGTGTTGGATTTTGAATGTTTTGTAGCTGTTTTTAGCTAAGAAAATAAGTAGCATTTGTATCCAAAATGGGTTTGCCTGCCTTGGAGATACATACGAATTTTGTAGTGTTGTTTTAGAGCATGTTAGGAATTGTGCTTTACATCTCAAAGGGCAGGGTTTTTGGTTCTGTGCAAAGCTCATTTTGCGCTTAATAGCAGCGCTATTGAGCAAAAAATAGCTGCCGCACAGGTTCAAAAAGACAACTTTTGAGTGCTGAATGATAATTCCTAACATGCTCTTAAGGGAGAATAAATTGTTTGGTAGTCCCTAACAATTTATTCTCTTAAGTTAGGAGTTCTGGCAAACAAAAAGTTGGAACTCCTATTTATACAAACTATGATTTTTATATATGAATACTTATTTATTAACAAATAAAATTAATACAGATGAAAAATTTAAAATCATTTTTAGGATTGACAATGCTATTTTTAGTGTTTTTGAGTTCGTGTGCCAAGGAAGAAATAGCAGTACAAGATGCAGAAGTAGATGCTATAAGACCTCCTGAATTGGTACCATATACAATAGATCCTGTTGGCACTACTATATTACCTTCATTGCCATTAACTTTTGAATATTGCAGTTGTGACGCTATGGCACAACATGGAGACTTTAATGATGATGGTGTGATTGACCAAGCTGATGTAGATTACCTTATTGATGTATATGTAAATAATGATTATGATGGCAATCAGTTTGTGAATATTGAGGATTTCTTTTACGGATATAATAATAATGAATCTCCTAATAATGTTGAAATTAATGATGCAGTAATTGCTAATTACTTCTATTTTGATGGTGCTTTAGAAGATGGTTTAAGCTCATTGCAGTTAGGATGTTTTCAAGCATACATTCATGATAGCTTTCCATGCCCAGATTAATCATTTTTTGATAATGATGGAAATTTAAAAGATACAACTAAAAAACAATGTTAGATATACGTGAATGAAGTGTTGAGAGAGAATCATTCTTACCCAATGCCCCCGCAAAACAAAACAGTTTTGTAGGGGCTTTTGCATTGTTTAAAGGTGTCACCTTTTGTGAAGTCTGGCGTGAAGCGGATGGTCAATACTTACGACGCAGCACTGTCCCCTGCGATGCCTATGCTGGATAGTAGTGGATATGGTGGTGTAGGGGCAATGCCTTGCGCTTGCCCACCACCATAGCAGCGGATAGCCAGGAGACACCTTCGTTTGGAAAAATGGGCGTTCCATACAAATAAAAAACAAATTTATCAATGTTTTTAGAGAGGCTTGTATGTTTGCTTTGCAGTTGTAAGTGCTTGTTTTACAGTGTGTAATGAATTTGTGTTTTTGGTCTTTTTCTCGTATTTTTAGGGAGATTTAAAAAAAAGTGTAATGGTGTAGGCTCAAAAGGCCATTTATCTTTGAGGTATCAATCTGATGATAAGAAGCAAGCATCAGATTGACCAATAAGCTTATTGTAGATTATATTTTAGATAAACAACACATTACAACAATGAAACACACAATTTTACTTTGGAGCCTCTTTTTAATAGGCTGCAGTTTGCAGGGACAAACTTATTTTAAACCTGCCTCAACAAGTGGTTGGGGAAACGAGTTGTATTTTACTTCTTCTCCAACAAGTCAGTCATGGCCATTTAGACACAAGATAGTGGACGATTTTACGAATGATGTCCTTAGGATTATGCCCAATGACGATACAAGTGCTTCGGCACAAAAGATTTTACAGGTACACGGACGATTGCAACTTAGCAATGATGCCAATTACTTTAAGCACAATGACGCTAGACTAGCCGTACAAGGAAAGTTTTACAATCAAGGAATGGCTAAGTTTTTGGACAATACTGGGCAAACTTTTTTACAAATAGAGCCCAAAAGCACAGGAGATATAGTCTTTAGATTTGACAATAGCGATTTGTCTTTTTGGACACCAAGCAATCAAGAAGTGGCAAAGTTGAACAAACAAGGAGACTTTTTTGCTCGGAAAATTATGGTGACAATGAATATGTTCCCCGATTATGTTTTTGAGAGTGATTATGAATTATGGAGTTTAGAAAGATTGGGAAATTACATTGATTCAAATGGAAAATTGCCTGGGATGCCCTCGGCAGAGCAAGTTGAAAAAGAAGGGATGGATGTTGGAGAAGTAAACCGCATTTTGGTAGAAAAAATAGAGGAACTTACTTTGCACATCATTGCGTTGAATGATAGGGTAAATGAATTGGAATCATCTGTAAAAGCACAGTAGTATGAAAACAATATATTTATCTTTCTACGCCTTGTGTTTTGGGCTGTTTATCAGTCAGGTACTTATGGGACAAAACATTGTACCCAATCCGAGTTTTGAGGATAAAAGCAGTCGATGGGTGAATGGAAACAAACCAACTCACTATAATCAATTCCATGATAAATGTGCCAATTGGCTTGGTTTTTCCAATGTAAATGGTACAATACTTATTAGTCCTGATTGGTATTGGTCAGGACATGTTGCGAATCAATTTCACGAATATTACTCAACGGTATTTGTTCCCAATGCAAAACACTGCGATTTGTCCAAGCATCCAGGAAAGGTCATGATATCAAAACATGGACAAAAATATGCAGGTTTGACATTCCAAGATACTAGAGATACTGTAGGATATGAAGCAATGCAAGTAGAGCTGACAAATCCTATTGGTCTCAATGATAATTTTAATTTGAGTTTCTTTTTTGCACGTCAGTATATAGAAAATGACATCAGCTTGGAAATTCACTTGAGCAATGCAAAAGATACCAAAGACAAATTGATAGGTACGGTAGACCTTAAAGTAGGGAATCATACACCAGGTAAATGGTACCAACATACCATTGGTACTTTTCAAAACACTACTGGCAATACCTATAAGTACTTGGTCATTACCAATAAAACAAGTTTAGGGATAAGTACCAATAAGTATGGCTGCAAAGCCTATGTATTTTTAGATGATTTTTATGGAAGTAAAAATACACCGATTCAGACACCCAACACTCAAATTAATGGTACGGGTTGTCACCTTACTGAGGTACTTATAAAAAACAAGAACTACAATTTTAGTTTGGCAAATCCGATTGTTCAACTTTTTTCAGGAGGTTATATGCGAGTCGGTTCAAATGTTACCTTTGATAAGGTAGTTGCCAATTTGGAAGCCTGTTGGAAAATTGAATTTGTTGGCGAAACAGTCATTGAACGAGGAACAGAATTGGTCGCAAAAACCTATCCCATATCTTGTAAATGTGCTTTGCCCAAAACAATGGAAACTGAAATGGACGAATCTATAAAAAAAGCAAAATAATACAATGATGAACGATATTAAAAAACATTTTATTAATCAATTTAAAACAATTCTAACAATGAGCGTAAGAACAAACATCTTTATGACAATTTTAGGGGTTTTATTGATCCTAAGTTCTTGTCAAAAAGAAACCTTAGTACCAATAGAAGCATCAGCAAATGAAAATGCAATAAATATGGTAGAAGAAGAACTGAGTTTTGTAAATGGTGGAGAAATAGACTTATCAGAAGTGCCTTTTTTCTTACAAGTCAATCCCTGTACCACCGAAAATCCTGAAGGACTCGATGCGAGTTTGAGTCTACAAGCAAATGAGGCATTTGAGGGAGAATGTGGCGAATTATTGAGCTCCACTATGAGCATTGTCATAGACGATGGAATGGGCGAACCAATTGAGCAAAACATTGAAGGCTTTGAAGAATTGGCACTTTTTATTCCCAACGAAGCACCCTATTGGGAAGCGACTGTCAGTCTTAGTGTTACATACGAAGGTTGTGGTACTTATGAAATGGGCTTTTGCCTCAGTCGTGAAGGGGAAGGCGAAACATATGAGTTGACGGTAAGTGCGTGTGGGGAATTACCAGTAGGACCTATTTTTGCAGGAGCGGGATCCATGTCGCCTTGTGGTGGAGCAATGATTATGGTTTTGCCTGTAAAAGGCGGACCCAATGGATAATAAGGCAACAACACATAAACAGTGATGATATAGTAGAGTAAAACAAAATGGACTTTATTGGAGCAATTCAATAAAGTCCATTTGTGTTTTACAAATCTTCAACTTTTTTTAACAACCAACTCTTATAGGCGAGTTCAGCGCAAGCTTGAATGTTGTTTTTTAGTTCAGTTGTATCTAAACGATATTCATTTTTTGCTTTTTGCAATCGCTTGGCAAAATGCAAAAAATTGCTCAATGATTTTTTGTGTTGAGTAGACAAGCTTTTGTTTCTATGCAAAAAGACCCCAAAGGAATTACTTAAATTAAAAAACAATTCTTCATACTCTTCCAACTCATAATAAGCTTGTAGTAAAATAGCTCTTGCCTGAACACCATAATAAATATTGTTGAATTTAATTTGTGCCAATTCTTGTAATACATCCTCATATTTTTCTTGATTCAAATACAAAATAGATTTACAAAGTCTAATGGTATCAGCTTGGTCTTTTTGAATGTAAGGGGCAAATTCCTCAATAAATTGCTCTACCCAGTCCAACTCCTTAACAGCACATCCCCAATTAACTATATTGATAAAAGAGGCACTCTGAATATAACCGTCTTGTAACAAAAGCCCTTTTTCCGCTGCAAAGCAGTTGAGTGCAAATAAATCTTTTAAGGCAATGATTTCTCCTTGACGATAACGTTCGTAACAAAGTTGTGTCAAAAAGGTCAGCAAATCGGTTTGTTCCGCCTCATTGTATAGGATGAAATCTTGAACAAAAATATTTTGTATATCAGAATATTGGTCGAATTGTTTGTTTTGAAATGTTGTAAACAATTGATGCAAGAGATGGATTTGAGGAACTTGATCGATAGACTGACATGCCAAAAAATCATTTATGTGTTCAATAGGGAAACTGTTGGAAACTGCTTTTATTTGTTTGTTTTTGAAATAGTGCGTGTTGTGATAATCACACAAAGTCCAATACAATTTATTGGCAAAATAATATTGGTCTAACAAATGCAATAAGGTTTTAGACCCTTGTGTCATTTCGTTTTCAGTAATCAAATTGGGATGCAATACCCGCATTTTGTGTAGGCGAAAATGATGGTGTAATTGTTCCAATCCTACCTCTGGTTTTTTCTGCCAATTAGCCGATAGTTGCTCTGTTTGTTTAAAAAAATAAGCATCTAATTTCCTTCTCTTCATAGCATGCAACAACAAAAAATCCTTTTCATTGGAATGCAATTCTAATTCTGTATGAATCAAAAAATCTTCTAAAAGTAAATTTAATTTATAACGGGCTTGTGTCAATCTCTTGATTTGATTGGCATCTTTGGGAAATATTTTTTTGGCTATTTTTTCCTTAGCCAATTTCTTTTCAGGGTATTCGGGGTGTAACTTTTTGAGGCACTCGTATAAGGCATTGATGTCTCTCGAACCCTTGACAGAACGAGCTTCGATAAACCGTCCAAACTCTCGCATTTCTGCATTGGACAAAGTCTTTAAAAAATCAATCAATTTGCTGTTATACATAATGTTTTTCTCTCTTGTGTTTTTCAAATATACAAAATATGGTAATTATAATAAAAAGGATTGGGACGGAACGTTGGGGTTTTCAGGCGACGGTGTGTCCCTGCTATCCGCTGCTATGGCGGCGGCCTATTTGCTTGCGCTTGGTCAGTACAGACAAGGCATGCCTTGTCTCTACGTACCACTTGGAATCGCCATATCCGCT
>JAHDIA010000086.1:9609-13058 GCA_020631035.1 Chitinophagales bacterium
AGGCATCTGAATAACTGTGGCATTGATTTTTATGATAAAAAAACAAATAAAAACTCAGCTTTATCTGTGTTAACCCCAATTAAATGTAATGATTGCAAGTATTTGATAGTCAATGGTTAATGTTGTTTAGTGCATTATCTTCCTTCGATGAAATACCTCACATAAAAAGAGTTTTTACCCAAAAAACGAAATTGTCCACCCCCACAAAGCACCCTAATTTTGAAGTATGATTTGAAAGGGGAAATAGAGCCCACAAACAAATCCGATTGAGGCCACAATCAAAGTATTACATTTTTTGATAATCAATTTAATTAACAGAATAAAATGAAAAACTTAAAAACACTTTTAGGACTAGTAATCACCATTACAATGGTATTGAGCTCTTGTGGCAAAGAAGAACTCACAGCACCCACAACATCTGCTCAAGAAGAAGCAACACTCGACTTGGCACAAATGGAAACAACACCAGCCAATATTGACGAACTTGTTTTTGAAATGGAAGAGGGTATATTGGTTTTTCCTTCTATAGAAGAACTGCAAACCTACCTCAGCGAAGTATCCATTATGCCTGATGAAGAAAGACAAGTCTTTGAACAAGAAAATGGATTTACTTCTTTAAGAACGATAGTAGACGGTATTTTAAGCGAAAGCGAAAATATCGAATCTGAAGGAGCATTGGAAGCTTATCTAGAGGAGAATCAAGACTATATTTACCTCGATGAGTCCAACAGCATTAGCAGCAGAGTGTCTGATTTGTCAATCCTTTTAAACGAACAAGGTATCACTAAAATTGGTAGTGTGTATCACTACTACGGTACAGATATGGTCATTGCTGCCAACAATATGGAAAGCCTCCTAGAACAGATGAGTAACCCAAGCGTACCAATGGAAGGCGTAATGATCTCTTATGCAGAAGAAATGCCCAAGCCCAAACCATCAGAATTTGCAGAAGATTTGAAAATAGACAATACTTTTAATTGCTATGCAGGTTTGACGAAAATAGATGAGACTCTAGAGTACAAAAACAGTGAAAAGAAAAAACGTAGATTGCGTTTAGAAGCTCGCTTCAAAACGGAGATCTATTATGTAACGGATCAGTTTGGTCACATAACATTTGCTTACTACTTCAATTATTTCTATTACAAACTCAGACACCAGAAGAAATTTTGGTTTGCGTGGGTTGGAAATAAAAACGGAATTTTGGCGGAGTACAAGATAGGAGGTTACAATTACTCTAATTATCAGTGGACGAAGAAAATAGAGCGATACGATTCCAATCTCAATTTGCCATCGGGAACCAGTTTACATTACTTTGACCATATTATGGGATCTACAGGGTCACCTTGGCAGAGAGTGGGATGTAAATAAAGAGCAAACAGTATTTAAATACAATCAATCAGAACACTCTCAGGAGTGTTCTGATTTTTTTACTTAGTAAAAAAGTTTGCCCAATAATTGCCAATGCGATCAAAGTCAATGACGTCAATTTTAAAACTAAGCCTTTTGTCAATGGTATGTTGTGTTGCCCCCAAACTTTGCAAAGCTTTGATAACATTGGGGTAATTGCTTTGAATGTCTTTGAAAAACGGTGCCCCTTGATCGTGCATGGTATTGCTGACCAAATTTAACCAAACATTGAGTTTGGGAGATTTTATATCACCAGAAGGGTGATGATAGTAATAATAGTTGCGGTACAATGCTTTTTCCATTGCGCCTTCCACACGTAAATAGTCTGCATCATAGAGCCAAACAGTGTAACTAAATTTAAAGTCTTTTGTAATTGAATTACGCTGTGTTTGTAGGGCTTGGCGTTTGGCACTAATTGTCTGAAATTCAAATAAATTTTCCAAAGAAGAGGCATTCATTAAATCAGTGAAATTTTTGGAACCTTCTAATTGGTCAAATAAAAGCAAATCTATAAATTGATATTCATTTTTTTTGAGCGGGTGTAAACTTTTAAGAAGAATATCAAATGTATTGGATCGCTCCCAAGCATCAGGCAAGTCTATTTGTTGGTATTGGGGAATACTTGGGGCTAGCTCGGCAATAGGATATTCTTTGTGCAATAAGTATTGTTCAATACAGGCTTTGGGTATATCTGTATTTTCTTCAATGTCTGTTTTAGGAACTGATAATCGGTTGACTACTTTGGCAGAAAACTCATTGTTTGACACAGTGAAATCATCTTTATCATTGATGAATTCAAAAATATTTTTATTGACCTCTTTTTTTTCTAAGTCTACTTCCAAAACATGAAAAAAAGGTTGATTTTCATAAGAGGGGTCATAGTATAAAGCACCTGCCGCAGAGAAGTGTTTGTATTCATACTGTGTAGGCGGAATTTCACTAGATGTTTTGGGGTGTGTATGTCCAAACAAAACCAAATCAGCATTTTGTCTAACTTGAGCAAATAGGTTGGATTGATCTTTAAGGTAAAAACGTTGTTCTTTACGTAAATAATCAGCAGGGTGATGCATAATTAAAACATTGAACTTGTCGTTGTTTAGTCTAAGACCTTCAAGTGCATCTATGGCTACTTTTAGTTTGGAACGAGATTCCAATTTGTAGTATAAGGTATCGGATTTTTTTAGTTTACTATTACCGATTTCTCTGAAATAGTCAGGATCATGTCCATTAAGCCAGGTAGTATTTAATATTACAAAACGAATGTGGTCCCTTTCAATGACACAATGTAGGTGGTTCCAGTCAGTTGAACGGTCTTCACAAACAGCATCAAGGGCTTTGCAAAAATCAATGTATTTAGCGTAACAGTCAATATGGAAACTATTTTTTTGCTGTATTTGTTTAAAGAATATATCACTAAGTGGAACATTGTCCAGATATAGATGATGTGTTGATTTATTGTGTAATGCGCCAAAGTCTTGGTCATGATTTCCAGGACACACAATGATGTTTTCTGAAGGGATTTTACAAATTTGTTGGATGGTTTTAATCCACTCGACAGCCTTTGTATGGGCATCATTGGACGCAAAACCATTGATATGCGCAATGTCCCCACTAATGATGAGATATTGAATAGGATGTGGAAATTGAGAAAGTGTTTGGACTATTTGTTCTCTAAGTGTTTCATTTAGTGTATACATCTTAATGTAATCTTTGTCATTGGAGTCACCCAATACCATAAAATGTAAATCAGAAAGATGTAAAATATAGCACTTTGATGAATTCAAATTAGCTTAGGATTTATGACCAGACAAAAACGGAACAAATATAGTTGAAAGAGTTTATTTTTTATAATGATATTTGATGTATCATTAATAACATTTTTTGTGCCAAAAACGTATAAATTAGGAAAAAATCACTAGCTTTATAAGAGTATGTTTAAATTTTGTTCTTTAAAGTGAAAATAGTGCATTTTAGTGGGATATAAGGTGCAAAAAACGGAGTTTAGCCATAGCTAAATGAGTATTTTTGCAACGCCATATCCC
>JAHDIA010000087.1:0-5519 GCA_020631035.1 Chitinophagales bacterium
ATTCATAGATTTACACTAGTTAGTGTCAACCTATTTTAGGCTCATATATTTTGTCCAATAATACACCTTATGTTAACTAATACTCTTTTAAAGCCTTTTTTTATCTCTCTCCCAACCTCATTTTCTTCCATTAATTTCTTTGGTCTAACACAATTTACAAACTCATTTTTTTACTTGATATTTCACGTTTCAAATAAAGAATCCATCTTTATACTTTGTTGTACCAATGAAATACTGTATTGATTTTCTTTAACACCATAAGTGGTAATCATTGTTAAGAAAAGAGTCTTTTTAGTTTTGGTATCTTTTTTAAAAACAGTAAGCTTGTTTCTCAGCTTTTCTGCATAGCTTTTATCAATAGTAAATAGGTCTTGAAAGAATTTAATTTCACAAATATTTATGACATTGTCTGCTCTATCTATCAATAAATCTATTTGTGCTCCCTTATCTGTATTTGTACCTTTTTTGTGCCACGAAGCTTCTTCTGTATAAACACTTTGAATGCCTATAGCTTTTTTGATTTGTATAGAATGTGATAAACATAATCGTTCAAAGGCAAATCCGCTCCAACTCTTCCACGAAGCTTTTTCTGCTTTTTTTATCCAGGTTCCTTTCCCTTTGGCTCTAGTATTTCCTATGAATTTCAAGTAAAATGCGGAGTATGGATCACTTAGTTTGTATAAGCTAAGTTTCAAGTTACTTCCTATAGGTAAATACCGTACAATAAAATCAGACTCTTCTAATCCATCTAATATCCTAGATGTTGTCCCACCTGATGAAAGCTTTGCTAATTTTATCAACTCATTTCTAGTCAAGCCCTTTGGGTGAGCTGCTAGAATTTTGACGATGTTTATATATCTTTCTGGTTTATTAAATAGTGCTTCATATAAATTTTGAAATTCATCTCTAAGTATACCATCCTTCGTAAAACAGAGTTCATCTATAATTTGTGTGACACTTTTTCCTTTCTCGACAGATTTTAAATAATGAGGAATTCCGCCCATTATCATATATAATTGTAGAATATCGTACCTTTCTAAATAAATATTTCTAGCTTTTAAAAAAGCTTCAACTTCTTGTAAACTAAAAGGGCTTAATCGAATTCGTTTGGTAATGCGGTTGTACAACCCTCCTGTATTTTTAACAATATTGGAAATCATCCAAGAAGCAGCTGAACCACAAACCAACAGGATAATATCACTTCTTTTTGATGCCCAGTCATTCCAAAAAATTTCAAGTGCAGGTAAAAAACCTGATTTTCTCGTTGCTAACCAAGGTAGCTCATCTATAAAAATGACCATCTTATTTTTTGGAGTTAAGCTAGCTACATAGATTTTCAATAATTCAAATGCCTCTAGCCAAGATTTTGGGACAGCATCTATTTGTTTATTGATTTCTAGCCTTCTATTTAAGACATTTTTAAAGTTTTCTAATTGAATGGACAGTTCTGTCTTATTCATACCTGTAATAGAAAAAACGATTTCGTTCTTGTAAAATGTATCTACCAGAAAAGTTTTTCCAACTCTTCTTCTACCATATAATGCAACAAACTCAGACTCCTTGGATTGTAATACTTGGGTTAAAATTTTCTTTTCTTTTTCTCTTCCTATTAATTGCATAGCCATTGGGTGTTTTTTATATTCGTCCAAATGTACTAAAAATAAATAGTTTTGGACGAATATAAGTTAGCATATGTTCCTATTGGCTTGAAAATGGCAAGTAATGTTACTTTCAGTATATATCCAAAATGTTCACACTTATAGTATATCCCCAAATCATACTTCCTAATCTGACTTTTCTTAGCTGAAAGTGTTTATGCCTACAACTTATTTCATATTATATTTCTCTACAAAATAGGCGATATAAGTTGGTAACTGTGTGCCTAAATAATAAGGTAGATTCATAAGCCAGTAAGGTTTCTTTTCTTTTGGTGTTTGATGCTTCTCTATTTTAAACACACCTGCATACATTCGAATGGCAAAAGAATGATTGGTTCTTTCTATAAATTGATGAAGGGATCGTAAAGTACCTTGTTTACCAGATTTTATTTCTATAGGGATGATGTGTTTTTGATATTGATAAACCAAATCTACTTCTGCATTTCCATTACTGTTTTCTCGTGTCCAAAAGCTTGGTGTAAATTCAAATTCCGTGTGAATAGAGATTAATTCTTGTCCAATTAAATGTTCAATAATTCTTCCCGTATGTAAATTACTGAGGTCTTTTATACCTATAAGCTCGCTTTGTAATAAAAGAATTTGATTCAGCATGCCAGTGTCTAAAAACTGTAGTCGAGGTCTCTTTTTAAAATTAGAAATCAATGGAGGAATCAAACTGCTTGTTGGGTAAATCAAACGGATTACTTTGGAAAGATCTAAGGCTCTCAACGCTTCTCCGACTTCTCTGGAACGGTAATTGGAATTTCCAAAATTCTCAAATTTTATTCTATCCAATTGGTATGGAGCGGTATCTATGACATGCTTGATAATGGTTTTATTGGTATTGTTCTTGGCATACTTTTCTGCATCATCTTTATAGGCGGTCCAAAGCTTTTTATAAACCTTATTCAACCCAACCATATCATTACTTTCGAGATAGTCCGATAAAACTTCTGGCATTCCACCTATCAGTGCATAATCATGGAATTTTTGTAATAAAGTACCGTGTCCATAATCAGGAACTGGAACTTGATGAAGCACTTTCAATGCTTGTGGATGACAGGCTTGGAGATATTCATCAAAATTGATTGGATGTAAATACAAATAGTCAATTCTGCCTACGGGAAAACTCGGTACTTTTTTCAAAGCAAATTCTAGTAAGGAACCAGCAGCAATAACATGAATATCTGGTCGCTCTTCATAAAAATACCTAATTTGTTTGATTGCTTCAGGGGATTCTTGTATTTCATCAATAAAAAACAAAGTGGGTCCCTTTTTGGGAGATATCTTATTTAATAAAAAAGCACCATTGATGATTTGTTCAATATTTTCTAAATCAAATAAGGATTTATCACTCGCTTTTTCTAGGTTCAATTCTACATAATTAGGATAGTATTTTGCCAGCATTCGGACCAAGGTCGTTTTTCCTACCTGCCTAGCTCCCCTTAAAAGTAAGGGTTTTCTTTTTTTGGATTTTTGCCATTTCAATAAAAAGTCTAAACTGTTACGTTGGAGCATTTTGTATCTTTTTGTAATAAAAGGTAGGCAAAATTAATGAATATTTGTAATAAAAGGTAGGCAATTATAGTGATTTTTTGTAATAAAAGGTAGGCAACTAGCCTTTTAAGACAGAAAAGATAGATAATATTCTATTCCGGACTGCCTAAAATGACACACAAAACTCTTTCAGATTATTTGAAATTAAATTACTTTACCATCTATACTAACTCTTTACTCCATAATTCCCCACCCTCATATCAATAAATAAAATCCCATATGCAAATATGAGTCCAATTGGGCTGAAAACGGCAAGTACGAGCCCTTACGGGTTTTAATAAAAATCTCCATCCATACTGATTGTATTTTGATTAAAATACTTGCCTGAATTCATCCAATTTACTCATAGGTGGCATAAGCATTTTATAAGGCGAAGCTCTATTTAACGACAAAAGACACACCCGTTTTTTGACTCCAATAGCGCAAAGCCTTTTCACCCTTAAAATGTATTATTATGTCATCTTATTCATTAGAAACCCGAATCTATAACGGTACAGACGCAGAGAGTCGTCAATTAGAAATCCCCTTTATTTTTGCCAATGAGGTTAAGCTAAATTATGAACGTCAGTTGTTGACCAGTGAACTGTATCAGATTCACAGCAGCAGCGAAGTTTTTGAGTATGTTTCCAAAATCAGCGATGTACAAGCCCCTGTTGAAAGTATGGGAGTCGTGTTCCTTAATCGAGCCAACAAAATTATTGGACACGCCATATTGAGTTTAGGCGGCATTACAGGAACGGTTTGTGATATTCGCATTTTGTTCTCTTTGGCGTTAAATTGTTTGGCTTGCTCTATTGTTCTTTGGCACAACCATCCTTCAGGTGCGCCACGAAGCGTACTTGTATAAAGTTCTTTGAACCATTGCACAGAGTGTTGCAATGTACCTATGGTGACAGGCACTTTATAAACTGCATTTAAAAGTGTTTGAAGCTCACTAGACAATATGGAGAATGTTTAAATCTTGCAAGAACATTGCTCTGTTAGGTAGAATCTCAAAATGGTGACGAAAGAAACTGTTGCTTGATGCCTCTATAGGTTGAATTACCCGATTGAAGCAAGATAGGGTAAGTATCCAGTACCAAAACACGCTTGGTTTTGGGAATAAGTCACTGATGGAATCAAAATCTGAACAACACACTCTAATGGTTGTTTAGGATGGATACAAGGCGGTAAAAGTTACCGTTACAGGGGTACAGACAGCACCTAAAATGAGATGTTGACGATACAAGTATGAACGTGGGAACCCTTATAAGATTCCTTCTAAATGAAGGAAAGCAATGCGAGTGTATATCTTATAAGGGGGCGGAGTTCCTGTAGTAGTCTGAGCTTAGGAAAGCTAAGTACATGGCGAAGGGGAACAGCTATTTTTTTTAATCTTAAATTTTGTAAACTAAACAGGAGAATGTCGTGAAACATTTGATGATTGTCCAAAAGCAGAAAAGATTAGCCGAAACAGCAACAGACCATCCAACAGAGAAGTTTAAACAACTGTATAAACTTTTACATTGGGACAAATGGTTAGAAGCTGCGGCACACAGAGTCCTTACCAAAAGTGGTAGTGATACAGGTGGAGTAGATAGTACAACTCGAGAGTATTTCAAGAAAACCTTTGATAGGCAACTATCAGATTTACGGGGAGAATTGAAATCTCGAAGTTATCAACCGCTGCCTGTCAAACGGGTATTTATTCCCAAACCTAATGGCAAGAAACGCCCATTGGGAATACCTGCGCTAAGAGATAGAATCGTTCAAGAAGCACTAAGAATGATTTTAGAGCCGATTTTTGAATCTACTTTTAGCACCTGTTCTTATGGGTTTCGCCCTAAAAGATGTACGATGGATGCCATCGCCCGCTTAATGCCTTGTTTTAACAGTTCAATGAAGCGGTATTATGTGATTGAAGGAGATATAAAAAGCTACTTCGACACCGTAAACCACAGAATTTTACTAAAGTTAATCAAGGCTAAAATAGCAGATAAAGGCATCATTGACTTGATACACCTCTTTCTAAAAGCTGGGGTTATGCAGGGTCAATTGTTTCTTAAAACGGAACAAGGTGTTCCACAAGGAGGTATTATCTCTCCTTTATTTGCCAATATTTATCTGAATCATTTAGATAAATGGGTAGATAAAAAGTGGCACAATCTTCCACAAAGTATAAGAGAGAAGCTCAGAAAATCAGGAAAAGGAACTTTTATGTATGTTCGATATGCAGATGATTTTGTTGTCGTTAGCAATGCGCCAATGACTGAAATTAAAAAGGCAAAAGAATTATCTATTTGGGTATCTCTCCTTGTTAATGTT
>JAHDIA010000087.1:5529-13022 GCA_020631035.1 Chitinophagales bacterium
GAAATTAAAAAGGCAAAAGAACAACTTAGAGACTTCCTAACTGATGAGTTAAAACTCACTTTGTCAGAAGAAAAGACCAGAATAACTCACGTTAATGAAGGGTTTGACTTTCTTGGTTTTAACATCAAGAGGCGCAAGATAAATGACAAATATGTCACTCATCTCAGACCGTCAGAAAAGTCAGTAAAACGTATTAAGGAAAAGGTCAAATTTCTGACAGATCACAAACATCTTTTACAAAGTGAAGTGGACAAACTGACAAATCTAAATCAGATAGTAAGAGGTTGGTGTAATTACTACCGACACACCTCGTTACACTCAGATTTAGAAGAAATCACAATGTACACTTGGCATAGATACCATCTATGGTTGCTAAAGAAGTTCAAAGGTAGTCGTAAAGCTCAACTTATACGAGAGAAAACCAAGAGTTTCAATGGTAGAACAAGATGGTATGCTGAATACAAATATAAAGACAAGTCTCATATTGTATATCAGTTTCTATGCACCCGAAAAGAATTGAAAAGGAGTAGATACTTACAGAAGATTATTCCCAATCCTTTTCTTTTAGAAGAAGAAATCTCCACGGTCACTAAAGACGAGCAATTAGATTTGACAATAGAGACCAACCGTAGACATCTTGCTGATAGAAGAAATATGGAAGACTCAGAACTTCGCCATCAGGCAAGAATGAGAGACGATTATCGCTGTATCAAATGCGGTAGCTCTTATAATCTTCAAGTACACCACAAAAAGGGAGTGAAGAAACACGCTCTAGAATATTTGGAAACACTCTGTCAAATGTGCCATTTCGATGAACATCAGTTCAGAAAATAGTGGAGAGCCGTATGCGGTGAAAGTCGCACGTACGGTTCGGTGAGAGGGTTAGAGAAAACCGCATTTAGTGATAAATGTATGGCATCTGCGACCCTACTCTACGAAATCTTCGCCCCAGTGAAGCCGACAAAAAATTGACCCAAAAAGTAAAAGAAGGCGGAACGCTGTTGGACATCAAATTGCTGGATCATTTGATTGTTACTGATACGGGATATTATAGCTTTGCCGATGAGGGCGAGTTATAAGAAAAGGTAATTTGTTTTATTGAAAAAAGTTTGCATAACTAAGGTTTTAGTTGTGGGGGCTTTTTTTTGCGGTTTCTTTTAAGGGGAAACCGCAAAAAAAAGGCGGACGCTACGGATGCCTGTTGGATTCTTCTAAGAGAGAATTGATTGTTATTCGATTCTTAAATTTTTATCTTAGCAATTCTATTTCCCAACCCCTCTAAACTCGCCAACCCTACCCTTTTCCACAAAAACGTCCTCTACCCTATCTGCATATTTCAAAATAATTTCTTGGGCTTGTGCCCGCACTTCATCATAATGGATTTGAAGGTTGTCAATAGAATGTACATCAGGAATGGCAGCCGATTCTTCTTTTTCATAAACCAGTCTTTTTCTTTGATGAACAGGATTGTTATAAGGTAACAATGCAGCAAATTCACCCACTTCCATTTCGGCTACTTCGTGTATGGGCAAGGCATCTTCCCACTGTTCTGATTTACTGGTTGAGCGGTTTTGGGAGCGGCTGTTGTTGCGATGATGTTCTGTCGAAAGCAAGGGAATGTGATAATGATTTTGAGATCTCCCTTGTGATCGACTTACTTTTTTTACCAAACGTTTACCAAACAATTTATTGATGTAATTAGCAGTATCTAAACCCGAAGCCATTCCCCAAAACTGAGTGGCAAGATTGGCAATAATGGTTCTGGCGGATTGCAAACCATATTGTTCTTGCAATTGACTCAAATCCTGAAAAGCAAAACAGGTGATGATTTTCCTGGAGCGACCTACAGCTGGAATCCGTTCGGCATTATTCAGTCTTAAGGTTGGAAATTCATCTATGGCAAGCAGTAGTGGAATCCTTCCGTTAATCTCTTTTTCGCCTCTGGCACTTCGATTGTTCAATCGCATAACTGATTGGGTAATCAAAGCAAGGATGGGTCGCAAACTGTTCTCTTTTTCCGAACTGTTGCCAATACACAATACTTTATTGCACCTATTCGCTTCTTTGTTTTCAAAGTTTGGTTCATAGTTGAGTATCAAGGGGCTTTCATCTTTAGACAAGACCCAAAAGATAGAGGGCGTGTTCAGCTTATTCAAATAAGTAAAAGCTGTTCCCAGAATCCCGGCAGTCTGCCCATCAGCCGTTTTTTCAACCGCTATTTTTAAAGCGGCGATTCGGTCTCTTGCTGTCTGATCTTGCCAAAGCATTGTAATGACTTCTTTGATGTCTCCGTGTAAGGCAATAGAAACGGCAAAGGGTAAATTGCAACACCGACCATCTTCATAGCTTTTTAAAAAGCAGACAATGGCGGTAAAATAATTCAAAAAGGAACTGTACCAAAAACTGCCCCGTTCTTTTAATGGAAACAAATTCTGCCCAATGATTTCGACCAGCTCGGCAATCGTTTCTGTGTCTTTTAAATAATGTGCCGCAAAGGGATTGATGCGGTGACTCTTTTCTAGCTCCTCAAAGTTGATGCTCCAAAACTGGGCTGTTTGATTTTGGTCTTTCATCATCTTATAAAGACTGCCCGATAAGTCAGGATACTTATAATCATAACAAAAAACAGAATGGTTTTGGGCTAGGCTTTGTTTCAATAAAGGTTTGATAATAGAAGCCGTTTTGCCAGATCCAGCATTTCCAGAAATCAAGATTCCCCGAAATGGATTAACGATGTTCCAATAACCTCCTTTCTGTAATTTTAATTGGTACATTCCCTTTTTAGTTGTTTTCGTTTTACCCAAAAAAGCAATCAACAAAAGAAGCACCAAAAACAACAAAACCCATCCTCCCGCCTCCACCATCCAAAAGATGTTGGTATTGATAGGCAGTGTTAAAATGGGTAAAGCAGCCACTGCAATCACAAAAGGTAAATACACAAAAAAGCCTGCCACACCGATGGACTTGTCGTGGAAATGGGAATCACTCCACCAGTTAATTTGTATTCCCCAAATCAACAACAAACTCATCATCGCTTTTGTGACAGGCAAGCCTATGCTTTGAAACCCTAAAATCAAAACAGTCTTTTCAGGCATCAATCTTTCAACGAATACCAAGGTCGGTTCAAATTGACTCAAATAATATACCGCCAATACAAACCCGGTTGGAATCGCCAAAATGGTAAACAAAAATTGCGTAAACTCATTACTCCCTGAAGATTGCTTTTTCATTGATTATTCTTGTTAATAAAACCAGTCCCTGAAGACTATCCACTAAAAACTGCCTACTGAAGACTGTCCACTAGTTAAAAGGAAGAAGACAACAAAAAACTCTGCGCCAATTGCTGCCCTATCTTTTGCCTGACAATCGTCTGACGCTCTTGTTTGTCTTGCTCACTACCTTGGGACGCATCTTCTATCAGTTCAACAGCCTTTTGATGATACTCCACACTCTTAGCCAAATACACATTCTGTTTGTCCAGCATTTCCATTCGTTCAAAGTCAGACAGTTTTACGGCAGGCTCTTCCTCTGGCATCGTTAAAATAGAAGCCAAGTCGGTATCTATATCCAGGTTCTCAGCCAATCCAACTACGGCATCGAACATATTCTGTAAATTGCTTTGAATGCCATCAAAGACGACACCATCCAAATTGGGCAGACCATCTTCAAAAACATCGTCATAAAAATTGCCTGTAAAGAAATTAACCACACCTGTTATCAGCCCATCTCCTTCTTCTTCGCCTGCGAGCAACTCTTCTGCATCAAAAATGTTCAACGAATTGAGAATACCAGCAATCGAGATTAAATCCAAATTCAACTGCTGAGGAACAAAATCTGGAACCACTGTATTTTTAGGGTCTAGTAATTCTTTGATTTCATCTGCTTTGGCTTGAAAATCACTCGACATCTCAAAATAGTGTTGGGCAAGCTGGAGTTTCTTTTTATCCGAAAACTCATTCATCCCTTTTTGTACATAATAGTAATCCGAATAAATCCCATTCAAAGCACCAATACCATCGGCTTGTAAAGCCTCCACATTTATATTCTGATCCAGTAAATCAAAAAAGGCATTCAAATCCACATTCTCAAATCCCGATGCCCCAAACATACTTTCCAATGTACAGCTTAGGGCTTCGCCTTCACAGTCGCCCATCAACTCAAAAGTCTGTGTAATATAATCCAAGGGATTACCCGATTGCTGCCCCAGTAATTGCTGAAAAGCCATCGGGTCTCCAAAATAGCTGTTGACAATCAAAGGATTGACAACTTGTCTGAGTTCCATTATCTGTTTCAGCTCGTCGGTCTGTGCCATTTCTTGTTTGATCTGTTCAACTTGGGTAATCAAATTATTGTATTCTTGAACCAGCTCGGTTCCTTCAATAGAAATCCCAAAGGCGTTTTCCAGTACTTGTATGATATCGGTCGTCGGAATTTGTGCCTTTGCTTTATTCGTTGTTCCAATCAAAAAACTGGATATCAAAAACAGGCTAAAAAAAAGTGTTCTCATAGTTCTATAAATTTTAAGTGGTGAGAAAATGATATACTTATGTCTATAGACAGTAGAATTACTGTCTTTAATAAGTGGAGTATCTTTTTTTAATTTTTTACAGTCTTAAAATATTAATGCCGCTTCTTCGCTTTCCTTAAAAGCGTTACTCGATTCTAATTGTGTTAATAATGTTTGAAAATCAACAGGTGCTAACCAATGACTAAAAGCATGTGCCCTATTCATCATTTTTATATAACCTTCTGGTTTGTTTTGTCGAGTAAACTTTTTTAAATTCAAAATATAATCATCTCTATAAACGGTCGGTATTATGAGTTTGCTTTTCTTGGCGTTAACCAATTCAGCATTCATCATCAATCTCGCCAATCTTCCATTTCCATCATCAAAAGGATGTATTTCACTTACCAAAAACATCATATACATTGCTCTTTCAATGGCATTGGTTAAACTGTTTATTAATTCAAAACCATATTTTAATGTTCCTTTTACAAGGTTTGGGGCGACAAAAAAACTATTCCCAGCTCTATTGGCTATTGATTTAAATACACCAGGATTTTTTTCTTTTCGCCCGAAAAGGATTTTTTGATGTCTTGTAATCAAAAGATCAATCAATTCTTCAGCCGAACTTGGTGTCTTATTCATCTCAAACCTACTTTGTGCCAATTCAAAAGTTCCTTTTATATCATGGGTATCTCCTACCCTATTAGGGATTATTTTGTTTTCAAACAAAATTTCTTTTGCTTCTGAAACCAAAAAAGTGGTTCCTTCAATGTAATTCGAAAAATAACTCTCAAAAAAGGCTATCAATTCAAATGCTTGGTCTTTCTTCGTTTTCTCATGTCTTTCTTCAAAACTATTTTGTTTTAAGGCAATGATTAGGCTTTGAAACAGTTCCATTCTTTGTGGATCATAAGGGGTGCCCAATACCTTTGCTATTGCAATGGGTGAAGACAGAGTATCTTTTGATCTTGATGAAAGCAAAGCCCCCACTATTTTATTTAAACGGTTAAATGAACCCTCCCATCCAAAAGCTTCGGCAGTTTCCCTAGCCTTATCTCTAAGTTTATTTAAACCTTCTTCTCCTTTAGTATTTAATTCTAGTAACAATCGTTCTTCTACTTTTTCTAAATCTATAGACCTTCTTTCTCCATTAATTTTTCTACTAGGTAGCAAGTTTTCTAACAATGCTCTCTCTAATGAAGAAACATATAAATTGTCAAAAAGCAATGGGTCTTCTTCTTGTGGTGAGGGACCTTCAGTGATTTTGATTGTTATGTTTCCCCATTTGTAGTTTCTCCTTTCTTGACCTGTTAAATAGATATTGTTTTTAGCTGATAATTTATATTCTAAAGCTGACCTAAATGACAGTTGTGTATTTGGAAATTTAGTAGAAAGAAGCAACCATAAATTCCTTTTTATAATGGTATTATTCTCTTCTTCCATATTTGATGTGTATATACTTGGAAGTAATTTCCTCAATAGTTTTTTCTTGACCAGTTGAGAGATTTTTTTTGAAATAGACTCTTCGCCTGTACTAATAACGATTTCGGGAAGATGGGTCTCACTCAATTTTTTGCGCATAAGCCTAATGTTTTATGTAAAAATGGCAAAAATCTGCGCATAACTCAATGTTTTTGGCAAAAATCTGCGCATAAGAGCCAAAATGTGGCAAAAATTTGCGCATAAGCAAAAATCATAGGTACATCATGGCACCAAACAAGAAAACAAGCTGGTATTTATAACCGTATCAAAACCAAGCGTCCTTTTTCCAAAGTCCGTCCACTCCCAATCTTTGCCTGCCTTAAAGTACGCCTGACCGTTCTATCACCCAATCGCCCAGGAGTGGCATCCGCAATCATACTGCCCAAGGCTTGACCAATCTCGTTTCCTTCTAGTGTTGGCTTTCCTACAAAAATTCCCTCATTTCGATCACTGCCACAAACCACCAATTCAGTATTGTCTAATTTGTTTCCCTGCTTGCTGTCAATAATGGAATAGACATAAATCTGTATTTTTTCTTTTTGTAAATAAGCACGTCCATAACACAAAGAGCCAGCACTGAAGGTGGTCCCATTAATAGTAGCCGTTTCACTAAGGCGTAAGCTTACCTTTTGGGCTTTGTTGCCCTTTAAGGTAATTCGTTCGTTTAATTTTGCTTTGATAAATCCTTTATCGAATTTCCCTGCCCTATCCTGAAGAGACGTTTGTGCAACTGAAAAATTAAAACCCACAAGGGGTGTTTTGGTGCTTACATCAGTAGGGGCATCATTGATGGATTGAGATGTTACTTTTTCATCCCTTACTTGAACAACTGTGGCCTTCTTTGGGGGTTTAGTAGATTCTACTTTCTTTCTTTTTTGACTGTTTTTATATTGTGCATTTTTAGAGGCATAGTTGCTTCTTTTTTCCTGTCTGGCTTCAGCAATGGTATTGGGTATAACATCTGTCTCAATCACTTCTTCCTTAACTATAGAAGTTTCTTTTTGCTGTCTTTCTGCATAGGTCAAACCAAAAACAGGACGAATGCTGCTCTGTTTTTCAGGAGCAGCTTTTTGTATGACCTCCTGTCTACTCAACTCAGGCTTTGCCATTTGGCGTTTGCTCTTCTTTTTCGCTTCAGCATTTTGTTCGACCTCAACAATAGTTGGTATGCTAGGAACTGTTTCCACAGCTGGAGTTCTTTTTGCTGCAAGCAGCAAACCAATCACCAATCCTCCAAATAGAATAAAGCATAAAGCAAGACCTCCAATAAGAAAATACTTCCGCTTATTGGCTTTCTTTTTCTTGCTGGGTAAAACAGAGAACTCAACTTCTTCCATAGAAAGGGTCTGTATAGAATCTGGGTACATATCTTAGGTTTTTATGGGTTAAATTTTCAAATAAGATTATTTATAAACAGGAGCAAAAAACACTATTAATCAAACAATACCTCAAGGCGCCAACAACGCTTGCAAATCTTTACTTGTCAACTTGAGCTCAAAATCTC
>JAHDIA010000088.1 GCA_020631035.1 Chitinophagales bacterium
AAGAAGAGCATAGACAAACAAACAAGTTTGACAATCTCATTAACTGGATATTGTTTGTACCATCTGGTGACCGCCATTGACAAATAAATAGCACTCCCTATTGCTAGGATACCTCCGATGACCAATAAAGGAACGGGCGTCGTTATGCTCTCATTCGTTTCTTTAATCGCATAAAAAAACAAAGCAATCATCGCAAAAATAGAAATGATTGTTCCAAATGTAAGCAGTCCTTGGTTTTTGCGAAACAATTGCCCATATTCTTTTTTCAAAAAAACAGACAGCCTCGACCGAGACATTTTTATTTGTTCTCGGTTTTTTCTTTTAACCTCAAACTTGGCCCCATGTCCAAACAAAGGCTTTAAGATTTTCTCCTCTCCTAGCACGCTGTTTGATTGATAATTCTCAGCTTGTTCGACATAAAAATCGTCTTTTTCATCCTTTCCAATCCGTATACGTCCTTCGATGGCATGTTGCAACATCGCAGCGGTATAGGTTTCATTGTCAAACTCCATCTTGTTCAAATATCGACAAGCAGCGGCCGACAATTTTTTGGGTGGATGAAATCGAGCTATAATGGTTCCCTTTCGGGGGTCTTTGCCAACTGCCAACCAGCTAAAGGCATAGTATAAAAACAATAGAAAAATACCCAAAGTCCCTATGCTAAGGAATTGATTGGAATAAACAAAGCGAGTGGTTTTCTCCCACATAGTCAGTGGCATCACCACACCTTTTTTAAATCCGACCGCCACAGTCATCCCCTCTTTTTCCGCCAATGCTCTTGTCGCTTTGAATCCGATATTGTGGTCGTCTATTGGAGTTATTTCGACCGCTTGTTCGGTGCTGCCCATTATGCCTGTATAAGCTGCCGATTGCAGAATATTGGCTCCTTCTGGTAAATGGATATTGGCAATAACATCATAAATAGGCAAGCTCCAAAAATTACCCGTTACATTCCAGTACACCTCATCGAAGTCTTCAAAAAACAAAACTTGGTCATTGGTTTTGTAGCGAATGGTGTAGGTGGCAATTTCTCCCTTTTCCAAAAAATATCGTTTATGCCCTATATAAATCGCCACTCCATTTTTTCTTTCCTCCACAAAATAGGGTTCTTCCTCTCCATTTTTGGCAACCTCCACCACTTCAAAATCCACCCGTTTTTTGGTTCCCGATTTGTTTTCGTATAAAGTGGGAATCTCTCTAAAAATTCCCCGCTTAATTTGTTCCAATTCAGCCTGTACCATAATGGTTTCTACAATGTCAAACTCTCCTTTGGTATTGACTGTTATATCAGCATGAAATTGGATGATGCGCTCTACCGCCTTTGCTTCTATTGCCAATAAATAAAGCAATAAAATGGCACAAATATGAGTCCCGTATTGTTTCATAGAGTAAATTGATTCATAGCAGAAATAGTATAGTCAAACCTAAAAATTCACCTTGGGAACCTCTCGGTCTGCTGGATCATCCAACTCAAAAAAGCTCGCTTTTTCAAAACCACCCACTTCGGCAATCATATTTGTAGGAAACTGTTCTATGGCAGTATTGTTGTCTCGGACGGTTCCATTGTAGTAGCGTCTCGCCATTTGTATTTCGTCCTCTACTGTCCCCATCTGCTTTTGCAATTCCAAAAACTGCGTATTCGATTTGAGTTCGGGATAACTTTCGGCAACAGCAAACAACTTACCCAAACCCATTGACAATTGTTTTTCGGCTGTTCCTTGTTTGGCAATAGTATCGGCAGCAATGCTTTGATTCCGCAATTGGGTAATGTTCTCCAACAAGCTCTTTTCATGTTCCATATAGCCCTTCACCGTCTCCACCAAATTGGGAATGAGGTCGGTTCTCCGTTTGAGCTGAACGTCAATCCCGCTCCAAGCCTCCGCCACTCGGTTTTTGTTTCTTACCAATCCATTGTACCAAGAAACCAGCATCAATGAAAACATACCAACCAATACAAAAACAAGAATTACAGTAGTCATTTATATGATTTAAGATTGAAAATTCAACATCAAAGATTCAAAACGCTATAATCTTGAATTTTCAATTTTGAATCTTTAATTATTATAGGGCAACGCCAGTGGTTCTAGGCTGCGTTCACTCTGGTTAACCGACGCATACTTTATACTTCGCACCAAGTTTCATCCATCCGCTCATCCGACGCTTCCTCCTTCCCTAGCCCTTCCTTTAATAAAAATAATATATTTTGATGATAAGTTCCTTTTACAAAGAGCTATTTTCTAGGCTGATGTTTTCATCGCCTTTTTGATAAGGTACAAAAGTGAGAATGAGTTGGAGCATTTCGTCAGTGGTGCGCATACTTCCATCCCGTTCAGCAATCACCCTAGGAGGATCGTAGGGATTATTGGGGTTCTCGCTTGTATTGTCATATATCGCCTCCACCTCAATAATGGTGCCTTGTGGCAAATGCAGCATCTTTTTAAAGGTGTAAAAATACTGCCAACGAAAATCCCATTCAGGAATGGACACAAGTGGGATGGTATCTTGTTGGGGGGTGACTGCCCAAGCTTTAAATTCTTTGCCCAACAAATGCATATGTGGATTGATTGTCAAAAGAGAAATGTCGCCTAGCACTTTCGCCCTTGTTTTAAAAGTCATTATTGTATCGGGCGGAATGACCAAGGGAGGAATAATGTCGGAAATACCTAAGGTTCCCAATTGCAATTCTAATGTAGGTCGCTTGGGAGCTTCTTTGGCAAAAAAGACATTGAAGTAGGATTGGTCATAATCATCTATAGCAGTTGGTCCATAATGAATGTCGTTCATCACAATGGCACCTTTCTTTTTCATTGGCCATCCCCCTACGCCATTGGGATACACATTTGCCTCTACCCCTGGGAGGTAATTAGAAACCAATGGAATGAGTTCTGGATAAGTCCCATCGTCGTTTAAGATGCCCAAGTCTGTATAGAGTGCTCTGCGATTGCCATGTTCATAGGCATCGACCACCCACTTACCAACATCCAATTTTTGCTTCTTGTTAAAAAAGAGAAGATGTGAATTGACGTGGTGTACCAATCGGCGATTGCCAGGCACAAACTCTATGAGTCGAACAAAGGTGTCCTTGGGCAATTCATAAGGAATCTTCATTGTCAAAAAATTGTCTTCACTATTTCCCTCTAAGAAATATTCCTCAGGCATTTTGAGAACCATATCGGGCTTGCCTAATTGAGAACCTTCAGGATATTGGGGAATGGGTGGTGTTTTGCTCGCATCCCCTTCGGGCCACCCATTGCGTACCCAAGCCTTGATGAGTTCCTTGTCTTGTTCACTTAGAAAACGTTCTCCCGCAAAACTTCGGTAAGTGGGGTCGGCAGGCCAAGGCGGCATAAAGCCTGTACTAGTGACATATTGAATCATACGAGCGTGTTTGGCAACTTCTTTGTAGGTTCTTAGTGGAAAGGGACCTGCTTCGCCTGGTCGGTGACAAGGAGTACAGTTTTGGTGAATGATGGGGGCAATGTGTTCAGCAAAAGTAATGTCAGAGGTAGAAATCACTGTATTTTGTGCTATTCCGATTGTATCATTAGTACTTTTACTATCTTTAGAATCTGTTGTTTGCGTACAAGCGACCAACAAAAAAAGCCCTAACCAAAACCAATATAATAGATGCTCTTGCATAAGCATCAAAAATACGGAAAGCTCTGAAAACAAAAAAACCCCTCAATAGGTTTGAGGGGCATTATTGGTATGTTCACTCTTTTAACTGGGAAACAAAAAGAAGTGAAATAGGTATGATATCGATAAATAACTGAAAGAAAATGTCTTATTCGATGTATACTTACCTTGACCCAAATCTAACCTATAAAAAGAAGAATTAGAATTCTTCTTTGTGAATGACCAAATTGCTTCATAAACGACACCTTTAAGCCTATAAACGAAAAATCACACCTTTTAACCCCCTATAAATACCCAAACACCCCTTATAGCTTGTTTATAGGCTGTTTAAAAACCCAAAATAGACATTGAAAAAGTTTATATAGTAAAAACGTAGATTAAGCATTTACTTTGTATTATAAAATAACAAGAGTTATTATGAGTACCACCTTTATAAACTCGATGTAAAATTAAAGTTTAGTCTGCACAAACAAGCAATCGGGAACAATTATTAGATACAATTTTTGGAAACAAATCAACTTCATTGAGTAAGCTGCTTAAATAGTATGCTTCAATATCTATTGCTCAATGTTATTGAAAGTGAATCAGCTTCACTGGGTAGAATGGTATGCTTTGTATGTACCACTCATTGAACTGAACTGACTTTTACGGGCTAAGATGACATATCATCTTGTTTTGTAAAGAACACTAGAAGTATGTGCCATAAATGCATTTACTCCTATAAAGTAATAAAACAAATTAATTAAAGTAGGTACCTACAATTTTATTTAACACACAAACCAGGCAAGCATTTATTGTTTAGCAGGAACAGGCGATTTATATCTGTAAAGGTGGTACTCGACAGACTGATGTCTTGTTGCTCTGAACAATAAGTTCAAGCCTGGTTTTAATCCAATTTTTTAATTTTTTAAAACCTACTTAACAATGGAAAATTTTAAATATTTCCTAATGGCAATGCTATGCCTTGCATGTTTGACATCTTGCGAAAAAGCAGAATTATTGAATAACAATATTGCTCCTACAGAGCTTATTTTAGATAATAAAGAAGACAAAGCTGAAGCAGATCATCATTTTAAAGACGAACAAGACAATGTACATTTAAACATTATTAAGATACTCATTCCTGAATCTATTGATTTTGAAGAAGGTTTGCTGATATTTACAGACTTAGCAACTGAATCTACTTCTACGAATGAATCAGATCCCAAGACTGAGACGGAAGCTGATGTACTTGCTAGTTTTTCTTTTTCTAGTGAAAATACTACTGGAACCATTTCCTCAATCAGCCAAGGCACATATAATGCTACTGTAACATTGGATAATGTTGAACAAGAAATTCAATTTATCAAACACAAGAAAGATAGAATTACAATTAAGCTAGCAGATTAAAACAACATTATGCATCAAACTGTTCGGTTCCATTTTGGGGCTGAACAGTTTTTTATGCTCTAAAACGAAGCTGCCAGCTAAATCCTTTGGGTGTTTCTTCTTCTAGGTTGATCTCTCCCTTGATTTGACGACTCAAGGAGTGAATTAGACGCAAACCAAAAGAATCTGAATTACCCAAATTGTTGTGTTCCAAATTAGCCAAACCATTGTCTTTGATTTTTAAATGAAACACATCTTTGTCTGATTTTTTTAAACTCACACTCAAAAATGGATCTGGAAATTTTTTGAAAGCATGTTTAAAAGTATTGCTCACCAATTCATTAATGATTAAGCAAAGTGGAATTGCCAAATCCACATCAAAATTCAAATCTTCCGAGACATCATAGTCAATGTCAATGTTGCTATTTCTAAATCCATAGGCTATTTTTAGATTCTCTGTCAATTGCCAAACCATTTGAGCGATATCTACGACCATCGTATTGACGCCATCTCCATACAAATTTCTATGAATGATGGACATCGCTTTTAAGCGAGCTTCGCCACTCTTTACAGCCTCCTTGGCTGTTTCATCTGTCAGCTTTTCCAACTGCAAACGGAGTAATCCAGAGACAATTTGTAGATTGTTTTTGACCCGATGATGCAATTCTTGCATCAGCATCTCTGCTTTTTCCTTGGCTTCGGCTTCCTCTTTTAGTTTTTTCTCCAGTTTCTGCGTTTCATATTTGATTTTCATTTCGACATACTGCTTGCTAATCTTCTCTCCTCTGATTGTTTCTTCCAAATCGATATAGGCTTTGGCACATTTATGCGCATTTACATAGTCTTCCGTACGTTCATAGAGTTGTCGATATACCTCCAAGTTGTCTAATTCACTTTCTTTATACCTTCCTTCTTTCGCTATCTTCGAAGCTTGTTCCAAATAGAAATGGGTTTTATCTATCTCTCCTATTTCCAAGTAACATTTTGCAAGTAACCTGAGATTCCCCAAATAACTCCTAGAAGAAGCTGTTTCATCACGCAACTCAAGTGCATTTTGCAAAAACTCCAATGCTTTGTTATGTTTTTTTTGAGCCAAATATACATCTCCTATAGAAACAAAGGTTGAAGCTATAAATACTGGATTATTAATTTCTCTTTTAATCTTCAATGATTCCTCAAAGTAACTAAGTGCTTCTTTTAACCGATTCTGTTTTTTATAGATAATGCCTATATTCTGATAAGATTCCGCCAAATCTTCCAATTTAGATTGCCCTTTCCTCAGTTCCAAGGCCCTCTGATGGTACTCTAAAGCGACCTCATAGTGATTTACACCATCATAAGCAACCCCTAGCATATTTAGGGTATTGGCATATCTTACATCATTTTCTTTATAAAAATGAATGGCTTGCTCTAAATGAACAATTGCTTTTTCAAAATTACCCAGTTTGGAATAAGCGGTACCCAATGCACTCCAAGCATTGCCTTCTTTTATGGTAAGATTCAACTCCTTCGCCAGCTCCAAACAATCTTCAAAATAGGGTATGGCTTCCTCATATTGGCTTTGATAATAATAACAAGCCCCAAGATTGTACAAACACTCCAATTGACCTTCTCGATTTCCTTGTTTTATGGCTTGCTTGAGTTGTTCTTCAAATACTTCTAGTTTGTTTATATAATCCTCACTGTGCATTTTTTTATTGCTTTTTTTATTTGCCATTGTTTCCCAGATTTAATACAAATACCTAAAAGTCAACATACACCCAGCAAATTTAATCAATTAAACACCATTCAAACAATTAAGTTTGATGAAATCATTCTATTTGCCATCATATATACCAATACTTAAATATATAACGAAGGAACACATTTTTATAAACATCATACGACTAACACTCTCCTGCATTTAGCTATATCAAAAGGAATTTTATGTTTATTTTAGCACACGAACAACTAAATAAACTATTGGAATGGAGAAAATTTTAATTGTAGAAGATGAATGGATCATCGCTGAACAACTGTTGGTCACTCTCAAAGATTTGGGTTACAATGTAGTAAAACACGTTCCTACTGGCGAGGAAGCCCTAAAACTCATTGAAGAAGAAGAGATAAACATTGTATTAATGGACATTCATCTTGCTGGAGAAAAAGATGGCGTCAAAACTGCTCAAGAGATACAAGATGCCTATGAGGATCAAATTACCATCATCTATTTGACACAGGCAAGGGATAACCTGAACCTCAATCGGATGATTCAGACACAGCCTGAAAACTATCTCCCTAAGCCTGTAGACCCCAATAGTCTAGATGTTGCCCTACGTATCGCCATCAAGAAAATGGAAAACAGGGCAATCCCTCGTGAACCCAAACCCATAGTATCTGATGACGATCCCTTGTTAAAGGAATCCTTTTTCTTTACCAATGCTGACACAGAGATACGTATCAATATAGAAGACATTTTTTGGATTATGTCCTCTGGTTCCTATTGCGAAATCGTTACAGAAAACAAAATTTATACCCCTGCCGTCAATTTGCGTACCTTGCGAGAAAAAGCCAATCAACCAAACCTGGTGCGTATCCATAGACAATATGTCGTAAATGTTGAAAAAATCATCGCATTTGATGGCAATACTGTTCTAGTCGAAATGCCTAAGGCCAATCCCAGAGTCAAAAACAATACCAACCAAGAATACAAGCGCATACCCATTGGTCGTACCTATGGAAAAGATTTCTTCGACCGTTTCAACAGAATGAGGTAGACATCTTTATTTAAACTTATTTACCTTTGCCCTCTCAGACTATTTAGTACACCATTATGACCAAAAAAGAAAAAGCCAGCTTTGTTCAAAACAAATTGGAGGAACTCTACCCCAAAACGCCCATTCCTCTCGACCACCAAGATGACTATACCCTACTCATTGCCGTCCTCCTCTCCGCTCAATGTACCGATGCACGGGTCAACAAAATCACCCCCCTACTCTTTGAGCGTGCCAATACGCCCCAACAAATGATCCAACTCGAAATAGAGGAAATCCGAGAAATCATTTATCCCTGCGGTTTATCCCCCGCCAAATCCAAAAATATTTGGAATCTCTCCCACATTCTGCTCGACCAGCACGCAGGGCAAGTCCCCGAAAGCTTTGAGGAACTGGAAGCCCTCCCAGGTGTCGGTCATAAAACCGCCAGTGTCGTCATGTCCCAAGCCTTTGGCCATCCCGCCTTTCCTGTAGACACCCACATTCACCGACTCGCCCACCGTTGGACACTCAGTACAGGCAAAAACGTCACCCAAACCGAAAAAGACCTCAAACGCCTCTTCCCCAAAGAAATCTGGAACAAACTCCATTTGCAATTCATCTTTTTTGGTAGAGAACATTGCCCTGCTAGGGGACACCATCCCAATGTTTGCCCGATTTGTAGTGTGGTGGGGCGGAAGAGTCTTTTTAAGTGAATTGGGTTGATTGAGTGATTAGTTGATTGAGTTGATTGAGTTGATTGAGTTCTACTTCTTCTTTAAAAGGGGTAAAGGGATTGGAGGAGGATGTGTATGAGGCGATCAAGGCGAGGAAGCCAGGGTTGTTGGAGTGAAAGATGATTTTCTGGTGGTTTGGGTAAGGAGTTCGTTTGGCTTGTAGGGAGAAGGGGATTCCGTATAGTTTCTTCGCTTTGCTACGAAACTTACGGAATGACGAAGTAGCGACAAAGCACCACCCATTCCATCTACGCCCGATAGGAGCGATACCTGCTGCCGAGATAGCCCTAAGAACCTGTCTGAAAACCTCTTACTGGTCTACGACTTCGTCTTTCTGGCTAGTACTGCGTTGCAAAAATACTCATTTAGCTATGGCTAAACTCCGTTTTTTGCGCCTTGTACTAACCAAAAATACTTTTGTCTCAACTACAGAATAGGTTTTCAGACAGGTTCTATGAGACAAGGAGTGGCGACGGCTGACGCTAGGAAGACTAGGCACGACTATGGCGAATGGGCTAGGGAGGGAGCAAGTATAAGTGGATAGCGGGGAGACACGAAAAAACGAAGGAAAAAACGTTCCGTTCAAATTTTCAGGAGAGTGTATCTACTATTTTCGTTTGATTTGTAAGGACAAGGGGATTCCGTATACTTCCTTCGCTACACTACGGAACTTACGGAATGACGGTGAGGGGAACGCTACGGAACTTAGGGAATGACAGCTGTGTCTCTTACTAAATCACTATCTTTGCAGAGTAGAAAATAAACTAGGTTCTTTAAGCATTTTTGGAGAGTAATTCTTGAACAAATAGTAGGGAGCCAAAGGCGACTGGATAGCTTGTTTAAGAATTAGCTCTCTTCCGCAAAAATGCTTAAAGAACAAATAAACAAAACAAATGGAGCTACTCAAGGAATTGTATTTACAGCATTTTGGGAAGGAGGCGGAGACAGTGGTGCCGCTGCCGCAGTCGGGGTCCAATCGGCAATATGTGCGTTTGGCGAATGGGCCCAATACCGCCATTGGGGTACTGGGCAACAATGATAAGGAGAACAATGCCTTTGTGTATTGTTCGGAGCATTTTAAGGCGCAGGGATTGCCCGTTCCTGAATTGTACGTGAGTGATTTGGCGAATCAGGTGTATTTGCAGGAGGATTTGGGCGACCAAAGTTTGTATGGATTGATTCATCAGTTGCGCCCGACGCCTCAAGGGAATTTTCCGAAGGAATTGGTGGCAATTTACCAAAAGTGTATCGACAAATTGATTGATTTGCAGGTGGATGGCGCAAGTGGATTTGATTTTGGGCAGTGCTATCCCCGTTCGGCATTTGACAAGCAGTCGATGATGTGGGATTTGAATTATTTTAAATATTACTTTGCCAAACTCGCCAATATCGAATTTGATGAGCAAGCTTTGGAGGACGATTTTCACCGCTTTGCCGATTATCTTTTGAGCATTCCGACCCAATATTTTATGCACCGAGATTTTCAGTCGAGGAACATAATGCTCAAAGAGGAGGAGGTATTTTTTATAGATTACCAAGGTGGACGCAAGGGACCATTGCAATACGATTTGGCGTCTTTGCTCTTTCAGGCGAAGGCGAATATCCCCTACGACATTCGTGCCGAATTGTTAAATTATTATCACGAACAACTAAGCCATAAAGGCATAGAAATTGAGACACAAAATTTTAAGGACAATTACTACGGCATTGTCTACATTCGGACGATGCAAGTTTTGGGAGCCTATGGATTTCGGGGATTGTACGAGCGCAAGGCGCACTTTATTCAGAGCATTCCCTACGCCCTCAACAATCTCGAATGGCTCCTACAAAATGTCCAATTGTCGCAGCAATTTTCCGAACTCGAAAAGGTCTGGCAACAAGCCATCGCCCTAGAACAATTTAGGAAACCCGCCTTTGTCGAACAGGACAAATTGACTGTTCGTATCAGCAGTTTTTCCTATCGTCGGGGCATTCCGCAGGACCCTTCGGGCAATGGTGGCGGCTTTGTTTTTGATTGCCGCAACATCCACAATCCAGGGCGTTTTGCTCCCTACAAAAAACTGACAGGTAGGGACGAGTCTGTCAAAAAATTCCTACAAGAAGAAAGCCACATTGATGTATTTCTCGAAGCCGTTTTTGCCCTAGTGGACAAGGCGGTTCAAACCTACATTGATCGGGGCTTTAAGCATTTGATGGTGAGTTTTGGCTGTACTGGCGGGCAACACCGCTCCGTCTATTCTGCCGACCACCTCAATGCACATTTGCAAAACAAATTCGACATTTACACCGAACTACAACACATAGAACAAGAGCTGAAGAATTGGGAGAATTAATTTTAAATTCAAGATTTAAAATTTAAGATTCGAGATTGTTGTGTAATTTTAAGTTTTCAATTTTAAATTATAGTGCAACGTCACTGGTTCTAGGCTACGTCTTGGTCTGGTTAACCAACGCATACTTTGGGCTACGTCTTAAATTTCATCCTCCCGCTCATCCAACGCTCCTTTTTATTTCAGGAGAGAGGAAATAGGCAGAAGTTTTATACTTCCCATTCCCCCTAATTTTCAATTTTGAATCTTCAATTTTAAATTTATCAATGAAAGCAATGATTTTTGCGGCGGGCTTGGGTACCCGACTACGCCCCTTGACCAACGATAGACCCAAGGCATTGGTGGAACTAGAAGGACAGACCTTTCTAGAACGGAACATTTTATATTTAAAACAATACGGCTTTGATGAAATCATCGTCAACATCCACCACTTTGGGGAGAAGATGATTGAATTTTTGGAAAGCAAGGATTTTGGTATTCGCATTGAGATTTCGGATGAAAGAGATATGTTATTAGATACGGGTGGTGGACTCAAAAAGGCGAGGCATTTTCTAGAAGGCGATGCCCCGTTTTTGTTGTACAATGTAGACATCCTCTGCAACATTGACTTGAAGGCATTGTACGACTATCACCTTGCCAATGAGGCAATGGTTACGCTGGCGGTTCGCAATCGTACTTCTTCTCGTTATTTGTTGTTTGACGAAAGCAAGCGTTTGGTGGGTTGGACCAATACCAAAACAGGGGAAACCATTTTTTCTTCGGAGCAAACTTTTGTTCGTTGTCATTCTTTTGCCTTTAGTGGGATTCACATAGTCAGCCCACAAATTTTTGAGAAAATGGAACAAGAAGGCAAATTTTCGATCATTGAGGTATACTTGCATTTGGCTGCTAATTGCATTGTAAAAGCGTACCCCCACAACGAATCCATTTGGATGGATTTGGGTACGCACGAAAAATTAGCCAAAGCCAAAGCATTAATCAATGAGCAAAGAATATGATAAAATCATCAAGGAGAATATAGAAGCAATCATTTTGCCCTTAATAGACAAACTATTGGGTATCCACCCCAAAACGATAGAGGAAATTCCCGATGCCCTACAAACCACCATTGAACGAGAACCCGACTTACTCAAAAAAGTGGTAGACATTGAAGGCAATGTATTCATCCTCCACATAGAGTTTCAGGTCAAAGACGAGCGAATGATGGTTCTGAGAATGTTGGAGTACAAGTCTATATTGTTGAGAAAGCACGAACTACCCATCAGGCAATTTGTACTGTTTATGGGCAAGGGAAAAGCCAAAATGCCTAGGCGGTTAAGTGAACTAATTGAAGACAAACAACTTCAATTCCGCTTTGATGTATTGAACATTTATGACATTCCCCACCACAAATTATTGGAGTCTGACATACCTGAAGAAATAATTTTAGCGATTTTATGTAACTTTTCTGGTAGAAAAGCGGTTGAGGTAATAAAGGACATTCTAGACAAACTGGAACGCATAGCTGATGATGAAATCAAATTACAACGATACGTTAAACAGTTGAGTATTTTGTCAAAAATGCGTAACTTAAATGAATTAACCATCTCAAAAATAAAAACTATGCCTATTTATTTTGACATTGAAAAGGATTATGTATTCCAAAAAGGGATAGAGAAAGGGATAGAGAAAGAAAAAGTGCAAAACATTAAAAATCTTATTTTGAATAGTGATTGGACAGACGAAAAAATTGCGACCATATTCAATACTGATATAAAATTGGTTCAAAAAATTAGAGCTGAATTAAAAGATTCAAAATAAACAACATACCTCTATTTCTCCCTACAACAAACACCCACTTTTAAACGTTTTAATTCACGTATAGAAAAGTATAAAAGAAATGTCGGATTACAGAACATTGCAGAGATGGATTAGCGAAGGCGAAAGCGTCAAGTTAGATTTTAAGACCAGCATCACCTCCCCTGCCAAAATAGCCAAGAACTTAGTTGCCTTTGCCAATTGTCGAGGCGGTAAAATCGTTGTCGGAATTGAGGACAAAGGATTTTTTGTAGGTGTAGACCTAGAAGGAGAGAAATACTCCCTCAATAAAGCGGCGAAGGACTTTTGTTTCCCTGCCATAGACCTCACTTTTGACACCATACAACACCAAGGTAAATTGGCATTGATTGGCAATGTAGCAGAGAGTCATGACAAACCACACCTGGCTTGGACCA
>JAHDIA010000089.1 GCA_020631035.1 Chitinophagales bacterium
CCAGTCAACATTCCAATACTTATCTATTCAAACAATATTTATTGTCAGATTTTTTGTATCAACGTAAAAGCTATAAACAGTTAGAACAGCTCAGCAATGCCAATAAAATATATCTTTCAAGTTCCGAAAACAAATATAGTGATTATTCTGTATTTGAGCACCTTACCAATGCAACCTTGGCGAATATTTTTCAACTAAATTCTAAAAAGAAAAAAGATTTCAACCTACAAGCTGTCATAGATAGTTTTGACGACTATGTTATTGTTCAATACCTTCAATATAGTTGCAGAGCTTTGAATCTGGAACAATTGAACGACTACCAACACAACACCCTACAAGCAGATTTGCTGCTTAATCAATTAGATGAGACGCTCAAACTAAAAATGACAAACAATCCCTTTATTGCGACTTATTATGAGCTTTGGAAAACGTTAAGAGCCTTGAAAGGACAACAAGAAGAAACATCAAAAAAGACAATAGAAAAAGGTCCAGAATCAGCTAAACAAAATACAAAAGCAAAACAATATTTTGAACAATTTTTAAAGGTACTCAAACAAAATGAATCAAGTTTTTCGGCCAAACAACTGAATGACTTTTACACCTTTGCCAGTAACATATGTATTCAACAAAAACGAGCTGGCAAAATTGCTTACAATAAATTATTATTAGATATTTACAAACAAGTTTTAGAAAATGGGGGCATTTTCACCAACAGTGCTCACATCACCTTGAGAAAGTTTTACAACATCATTGTCTGTGCTGGGCAAGAAAAAGCATTTGAATGGGCCAATAAGTTCATTGAGCAATATTTACAATATGTAGAACCCAACTCACAAAAAAGCATTGAGGTATTTTGCAAAGCCTATATAGAATTTCAGCAAACCCATTATGACAAAGCCATTGCCAATCTGAGATTTGAGGTAGAAGCCAAAGTATTTTTTAGCAAAGATGCCCTCCTCAATATTAGTGCCAGAGGCTTACTTATCAAAGCAATGTACGAATCTCAAAACGAAGAACTCAAAGCTTATTTAGAAACCTATATAGATAGCTATGAAAAATACGTTCGCAATCAAAAAAACTTTACCACTAACCAACAAAAAGCTTATACCAACTTTGCCAAAATAAGCCGACGTTTGTATCGTCTTCCTCCCTACCCCCACCTCAAAGTTCTAAAACCTATTGAGGATAAAATCAAAAGGTTAGAACGCTTAAACAATAAAGAGTGGATTTTGGAGAAAATTGATGAATTCAAAAAACGTATTGGTGCATAAATATACCTCACAAAATACGCTATTCACAGCTAATGACATAAACCTAAAAGTCTTGGCGCAATATTTGGAAGGCAAACATATATTTGAAATACAAGTTTAAATAAACTCTGCAAAACAAAGTTATTTGCAAAAAACATTATTGAAAAAGAATATATTAGGTAGTTATTGGTAGGTTTCCCCCGCTCTATCCCCTATCCCATATTGGGAATATTTTGTATATATGAAACCTTTCACCCATTCACTAGAAAACACATATGAAAAAAACACCAGCTATAAGGCACTCATTACAAAATGTTCCAAATTTATTATTGTACATTCCATTTCCAATCTAATAATTGGTATCTCATTTGCACCTCTTAAAACATCAATTACCTTTATATCACCAATTACTAATTATATTATGAATTTGTTTAAAGAATACGCACTAGATAAAACAACTGCCCAGACAGTTAATGGAGGTAGGCGACGCTATGGTCATCGTTCTAGCGCACGTCTTGAACGCATTGAACAAAGAAGAGAATTGAGAGACGAGTTCATTATACCCGTTGTCGAACTCCTCAAACCACTGGTTGAAGAAACAGCTTACATTCCTACAATAACAGAACTCAATATAGACTTTGATGATAATACTGAAAAAGTATACAATCGCTTGGTTCGTCGTTTAGAAAGACATTTAGCCTCCCTATAAGCATAAATTATATTATCCTCTCTCTAACTTGACACCATACTTCTTCTAAAAATCAGCAACAAAATGTATTCATATAACATTTACAAAATCAATTCAACAATTACCCAATCTATTATTGGAGGTAAGAAACCTAGCTGGGCTGGAGTTGGAAAAAAAACATACATCACAGAAGAAATAGTATTGCCATTGACTGAAGCCCTCAAACCAGCTATTGAGTTTACCAATTATATTCCCACTTTTGAGGAAGTAAGACTAGATAAAAACTTAAAAAAATTCTATTTTGATTTAGTAGATATATTAGAGGAACACCTTTCATCTTTGGAAGAGTAATTTTCCAAAAACCATCATCCCCATCACTGATTTAACTCTAAACTAAAAACATTCAGTAAATCATTCATCTATCTTAATTGACTAACACTACGCAATTTGCATTTATTGCTACCGTGTGCAACCTTTCAATTCGTTGAGTTATCAATCGTTTGAATTTACCTTTCAAATTTTGACATCTCATATGAATCCCCCTCCCTTTTTTATCAAAGATATGGAGGATTCTAAAGACTTTAACTATTTAGAAACAATTAAAATAATGTAGCTAACTAGACCATTCACTTTTGTTAGATATACTATCTCGTCTAGCAGCCTTTCAGTGTAATTAGATAGTACTGTTTTCCTATTATCCCCCTCCTTTTTTTATTTAAAAATATTTCGGAATTAATTAGGAGTACTGTTCCCCCTCCACAACTCCCCTTCAACCTAAATTGAGTAGTAATTTCATTTTAAGCCAATAGTTTTCACTAAGCACCAACACTATTATATTCACTAACACCCTAACTATTCATGAGCTCTATACAAAAAAGGGAACCCCTTCGTCCTTTTTTTTCACTATTCCTAAATCGAACACGTAGTTACCGTTTGTTTTATTAATTATCTAGTATTAATCATCCCCTCCCCTTTTTGATCTCCTCTACAATTTCAGGATTCAACAAAGTAGAAACATCTCCCAATTTATCCATATCCTTGGCAGCAATTTTCCTCAAAATGCGGCGCATAATCTTTCCTGAACGGGTTTTGGGCAACCCACTAACCACTTGAATTTGATCTGGTTTGGCAATGGGTCCAATTTCTGTATTGACCACTGCACGAATTGCCTTTTCTAAGTCTGTATTATTCTTTGCTTCTTCACCAACTATGACATAAGCATAAATACCCTGTCCTTTGATGTCATGTGGGTATCCTACCACTGCTGACTCAATGACTTGTGGGTGTTGATTGATGGCGTTTTCTATTTCTGCTGTTCCCAAACGATGTCCCGAAACATTGATAACATCGTCTACTCGTCCAATAATGCGGTAACGCCCGTCGGCATCTCGTCTGGCTCCATCTCCTGTAAAATATTTGTCTTTAAAAGGAGAGAAATAAGTATGACAACATCGTTGATGATCTCCATAAGTTGTTCGCAACATAGACGGCCAAGGAAATTTAATGCACAACAAACCTTCTTTCTCATTTTCTAAAATTTCCTTGCCCTCTGCATCTACCAAAATGGGCTGCACTCCTGGCATTGGATAAGAGGCATAAGTCGGTTTGGTATCAGTAATGCCAGGCAAAGGAGTAATCAAAACACCTCCTGTTTCGGTTTGCCACCAAGTATCTACAATTGGGGCTTTTCCTTTCCCTATTTTTTCTTCATACCATTTCCAAGCTTCTTCATTAATAGGTTCGCCAACCGTTCCCAGCACTTTAATCGAACTCAAATCATATTGTTCAGGCCAATTATCGCCCTTTGCCATTAAAGCTCTAATTGCAGTAGGAGCTGTATAAAATTGATTGACTTTGTGTTTCTCACAAATAGCCCAAAATCGACCTGCATCAGGATAGGTCGGTACTCCTTCAAACATCACCGTCGTTGCACCTGCCAAAAGCGGTCCATAAACAATGTAAGAATGTCCTGTAATCCAGCCAATATCTGCCGTACACCAATAGACATCTTCTTCTTGGTATTGAAATACATTTTTAAATGAAAAACAAGTGTACACCATATAGCCCCCGCAAGTATGTACAACCCCTTTGGGTTTTCCTGTTGAACCCGAAGTATACAAAATAAAAAGCATATCCTCTGAGTCCATTTCTGTTGCTTCACATTCAGTTGACTGTCCTTGCATTGCTTCGTGCCACCACACATCCAACGCATTCATATCAATAGAGTCTCCTGTATTTTTATGTACCAAAACTGTTTTGACACTATCACACCCCATTGTCAAAGCATCGTCTACTACTTGCTTAACGGGAATATTTTTTGCTCCCCTACGATTATAATCTGAACAGATAAGCATTTTTGCTTTTGCATCCTTGATTCGGTCGGCCAATGCCTGAGCCGAGAAACCAGCAAATACTACCGAGTGAATCGCTCCAATTCTGGCACAAGCCAAAACAGCAATCGCCAACTCTGGCACCATTGGCATATAAAAGCACACTCGATCGCCCTTCTCTATTCCGTTTGCTTTGAGTGCATTCGCACATTGACAAACAGCGGCATGTAGTTCTCTATAAGTATATTTTTGAGTTGTTCCTGTAATCTCATTAGACTCCCAAATCAAAGCAGTTTTACCACCTCTTTCTTCAAGATGTCTATCCAAACAATTTTCGGTAATATTGAGTTTCCCTCCTACAAACCATTTTACATTGGGCGTTTTAAATTCCCAGTCTAAGACCTTATCCCATTTTTTTCTCCAGACAAATGTATCAGCTTGTTCTGCCCAGAATGCTTCGGGTTTCTCTACACTTTTTTGATAAATCGTTTTGTATGCTTCAAGAGATTTTATTTGCAAAGTCATAATTATTGTGTCTAATGAATAATAAAAATTCAAATTACGAAATTTTATACAACTCACCTATTTTAGTAATGTTAAAATGAGACGCTATCTAGGCTGACATAGCTACTTAAAAAACATTTCTTTTAAATTTTATTTTTTGGGACGGAATGTTGCTTTTTCCAAACGATGGTTTCTCCCCGCTATCCACTGCTAGTCCCCTTGCTTGGTAGACCCAATAGCTATCTAAGAGCTGTTTGGTTTTAAACCAATCAAGGGGAGCTATCCGTTACTATCGGGCGTATTAAGCATATTATGTTCTTCGTCCTTACTCTTTGGTTTTTTATTGAAAATTGTTTATATTTGTTCGAGAAAGCAAAAGGAATATAAGTAGAAAAAGCTAACAACAATTAAAACAACAGATACTACTAACCTCCTCTTTTGAAAAACAAAACCGTTCGTTCTTGTACTGAGTCTCTCTATATTTGATTGACTTAAAAAAATTATCAGTAACAACTATACCCCTTATTGTTATTGATATAAATCAGCTACAAACAATAGTATACTAATTATGCAGAAAGCCTTAAAATCAGTAGACGCCTTTAGGCAAGCGGCTGCTATTTTTGACAACAAATCACTACGGTTTCTCGACTTCAACGACAAACTATTACAATTATTTGGCTATGAGTCCAAAGAGGAAATGCTTGCCCTTGATACAGCTTCCTATCTTTATAATCAACAATTTAAAGGATTAACTTCTAGACAGTTAATTACTCAGGCACTCAAACATTTTGAAGACAATGAGGTATTTGTGAGCACCATTATTGGTCTTAAAAAAGATGGGAATACCATGGTTTTAGAACTTTGTATTTTGCGTAATTATTTTGATGATGAAAATATCACTAGTTGCTTTTTCAAGGAGACTGAAGATCCACAACTTTCTGAAAAAATGCTCCTAGAGAAAAACACCATTTACCAAACACTCATCAAAGGTTCTTTTGATTTTATAGACATTGTCGAATTCAAGGTTTTAAATAGAGAACAGTTTTTGTACGATGCCAAATTAATCAGTCGGAGCAATAGTATGAAAAAAGTACTAGGCATCGAAAATGAAATCATCCTTTCCCGTAATGAAATCATACACTTTACCCCTCAATCATATATTAAGACCAATTTAAATCGTCTCCCTAAGTTGGTTAAACAATTGCGCAACAATGGTTACGCTCAATTTGATTGGGAAGTAAAAACAAAGGAACAAGAAACGATTATGCTCAATATTGTTGCTTATTATTTCAATATACAAGACAAAAATTACTTAGTCCGCATTATGCGCAACATTACTTCCTCCATCAGCTATCAAGCATTAATTGAAGAACAAAACAACAAATTGTTAGAAAAAAACAAGCAATTAGAAGAATACATAGAAAGCAATATTCAACTTGAAAACTTTGCTTACATCGCTTCGCATGATATCAAGGCTCCATTGCGTACATTAAGAGGTTTTACCAACATTCTCCATGAAAAGCTGCGCAACAGATTAAACAGCGAAGAAAAAACCTTATTCAACTTTATCGTCGAAAGTAGTCGGGACATCAACCAGTTGGTGACTGACTTACTTGAGTTCTCCCAAATATCCAATAACCCACTCAAGATTATGGAGATAGATACCGTAAAATTACTAAATGGTGTCATAGCCAATCTCAGTGCTTCGATACAAGAGCGCAAAGCAGAAATTGTTTTACAGGAACTTCCCGCCCAATTCAAAGGTGATCGAATCAAAATTGTACGGGTTTTTCAAAATCTGCTTCAAAATGCTATCAAATTTTCCAAAGAATACCAACACCCCGTCATTCACATATCAGGTAAAGAATTGGCTGATAAATGGATCTTTAGTGTCAAAGACAACGGTATTGGGATAGCTGAGGAAGCCAAAGAGTCTATATTTTTGATGTTTAGAAAACTCAACGGCAAAAACTTTACAGGTTCAGGAATTGGTTTGGCCATTTGCAAAAAAATTGTGGAACAACACAAAGGCAATATACAGGTTCATTCGAGCTTTGGCGTTGGTACTGAGTTTATATTCAGCATTGCTAAAGATACAATGCTTTCTTATAAAGAACCAAGCTCTGCGTGAGGCATACGGAATGGTGCGACTGCAAGGAGCAGCCCGCAGGGCCGAGCGAATAGCGAGCCTGGAGTACGCCGACCCGCAGGGGCACGCCCAAAAAACTATAGAAAAACAACTTAAATATGATAACAAATGTAAATTCCCCATTTTCATATAATGCTAGCAAAGTAATAGATTTTTTCTTTGAAGTAAATAGTGACATAAATGATGGAAATTTTGTGCTACTGCCCAATGGCAATATGACCATCCTATTTTTTCTTTCGGGCAATCTATTTTTCAACTTCCCAAAAAACAAGCACAAAGCCATTGTATCTTGTAATTGTTCAAGCTTATTAAAGGTAGCACCTGCCTCTAAAATTTCTGCCATTGGTCTACAGATCAATCCTATTTATAGCTATTGGTTGACAGGTGAAGCTCCTATTTTGACCAGCAATATTGTTTTTGACTTAGAAACCTTTTTTCCAAGCTCAGAAATTGATTTGGTTTTGGAACAATTACAAGAATCTAACACATTGATTCAAAGATGTCATATTTTGGAAAAATACTTTTTAAGCAAAGTAGAACGAGCAACTTATCCGCTAAATATTGCATTTGCCATAGAACATATTAGAAACGAAAAAGGAATTGTTTCTTTGGATCATTTGTGTCAGTATTTAAATTTAAGTGGTCGTGCATTGCGAAAATCGTTTAAAAAAAACATCGCTATTAGCCCTAAAGAGTTTTCAAAAATACAGCGATTTAACAATGCTGTACAAATGCTTAAAGCGGGCAAATTTAAAACCTTATCAGAAATTGCGTATAGAGCAGGCTATTTTGACCAATCACATTTTATCAAGGAATTCAAGTATTACGCCAAGATAAGTCCCAAGGTCTTTCTTCGTAAAAATATGGGGGCAACAGGCTTTTATGATTACGCCTCATAAATAAATGAGGTTCCGTTTTTTACTATTTTACTCAATAGCTTCTATTTACTTTTACTCCAAATTTTTATTAGTAAAGTTACAAGCATTCTCTCCAATAGGGAATGTTTGTATTATTCAACATAACCTAAAAACCAATTATTATGCTACATTACAACTTCAAATCCTTGCTACTTGTTCTGGCAATCTTTACACTGGCTTCTTGCTCAAAAAATGAAATGCCTTTTGAAGCCTTGGATGTTCCTATAAATCAAGCACAAGTTGAATTAGACAATAAATCCTCAAAAGATTCCCAGGAAACTTCTGACAACTTCAAAGGTCCTTGCCCAACGACCACACTTTATGCAGCCGATTATGCCAATAATAATGCAGGAATATCAGCATATGTATGGGATATTTATGACGCCCTTGAGGCTCATGCCAATTGTGTTTATCCTATTTATGCCAGTCAAAATGGCTGTTTTGGTGGGGGAACGACGGGTGCTGAACAAGCAATGTCTTTGTGCTCATACAACAATAGTGTAATCTGTCAAAATGAGACTTATACTACTTCTGATGATTTAGTCATTAATATGAATCCTGACTCATTTAATGCTGAAGACTTTTTAAACAATTACCTTTCAGGACTCAGCTATTGTGGTCCCAATCGTGCTACTAGGATTGTTGATGTAGAGGTATCTTGGGATGCTATAGGGTGCTGTGTTGATTGTGAAGATGAGGTAGTGTGGGAATGCTATAGCATTGGAAAAGACTTCCATATTTTTATATCAGTTACCTATGAATGTTGTGGACGCATAAAACTTCCAGTAAAGCTTCTTTGGTAGTTTATACGAAAAGTTTGCGGCAAATAAGCCCATTATTTGCCGCAAAATTTGCCGCAAAATTTGCCGCAAAATTTGCCGCAAATAATTGCTACAAATTCCTCAAAAGATGCGACGAAAATCCCAGTTATTCGTCGCAATTTTTGCGACAAATACTCTTCAATGATTGAAGATGCGGCGAATACCCAGCTATTTGCCGCAATTTTTGTCGCAATTAGCCAAAAACCGCCTCACTCTCTGCTTCTCCCAAAAAGCCTTTTTCTTTCCTAATTGCTTCCATCAATTCTCGATAAAATAGGCTTTTTTGTAGAACCGTAGCATAGCCCAAAATGACCAACTGCTCCGAGGCGCGAGATAGGCTCACCAAAAGTTTGCGGTCAAGGGTTTGCTCAAAATTCATAGCGTGCAAATTTACCAATTGCTTTTCTCGGTTAACCGCCAAAGACAATATAATGACCTTGCGTTCAGATCCTTGAAAACGTTCAACCGTATCTACCAAAATCTTGCCTCTCAACTCTTTGGGCAAACGCTTTTTGATATTGCCAATTTGCGCCCGCCAAGGTGTGATGATGCCAATGGTTTTATCGTCCATTTCATCTCCAAAAAACTGGGCGAGTTCTTGAACAATGTGGGCAGCTCGTATGGCTTCTTGGTGGTGGGTTTTGCTGTTTGCTTCCCAGCTACTCTCCAAGAAAACGCTCCGATTTTTGCTCAGCAATTGTAAGAGTTTGCTTTTTTTCTTGGGATAAGATTTTAAAAAGGATGCATCCTTTTGACGGTCCAATGCCTCGTCCAATCCTTCTGCATAATGGCTACGGATGAAATTGCCAATGGATTGATGCATTCTAAAATGAGTGGTTAATTGCGCTTTGGCGTGGGTCCATTCTTTTTCGGTACAAATGCGGAACAATCGCTCAAACAAAGATTGGCGCAAATCGTAAATACCCAATTCTTGCAATTTGGGATTGTCAATTTTGCAATACTTTTCGTTTTGCACCACCACAGCAGGCAACTGATTTTGATCGCCTATCAAAATGAACTTTTCAAAGAGAGAAACCACACCCAATAATTCTGCTTCGGTCAATTGAGACGCTTCATCGACAATCAATTGGTCAAAAGAAAGAAACTCCAAGAAAGTTGTATTGTTTCTAAAAGTCGCAACTGTTGCTACTACTACTCTCGTTTTGAGTAGTTCGTTGCGCCACTCATCAGCATTGTTTCCCTTGATTTTGTTTTTAAAAGTATTGACATCCTCACTACGTTTACTTATAAGCGTATAGTCAATGTCATTTTTATATAGTTTGCTACATACTTCGTCAACAGCACGATTGGTAAATGCCAAAATGAACAGTCGCTTGTCGTTTAATTTTAAATTTTGTTTGACAATATTGACAAGTATGGTTGAGGTTTTACCTGTACCTGGCGGTCCTTGAATCAAAAAATAATCTTTGGCGTTGAGAGCTTTACTCACCACCTCTTTTTGATTGGGGAACAAGCCTTCCATTTCTTCCAATTCAACTTCCTCCACTCTTGGCTCGGCATCACCCATCAACAAAAATTGCTTGTACAAAGGAGCCTTTAAAAAATTAAACAATGACTGAATGCTCGCCCAATAATTGCGTTCAAAAAAGTCCCGTTCAACTGCCCAATTTTTGTAGGAGATGATAAAATGTTCATCCGCCTGTTTATTGGTCAATTTAAATTGAATTTCCCCATTTTCTATTTGGGCAATGCTGCCTTTGAGCAATTGCTGTTCTAGGGGACGATAGGTATTGTTTTGTTGTGGGTAAATGATTGCTATATCGTCTTTTCTAAAATCGTGTATGTCCTCTTCATTGTATTTGAGATGCATACAAGAATGCTCTGTATCGTAATGTATGAGTTCCAAATCGTAAAGTATGCGATTGGCTTCGGCTTTGCAATAATGGTCTTCGAGCCACAAACTGGCAAAGCCTTTTTCATTGCGGGCTTCGTCGGTTCTATCGCCTGTTTTGGCAGTATACAATTCATTGGCTAAAAAACTACACAAACGTTGGTAATACAATTTGATCTCGTCGGTACAGCCTTGGTAAACTGCATCGAACTGCATAATCGCATCTTCTACAAAAGGCGGGTAAAGCCCAAAGTCTTCGGTATTGATGGCATTGAATAAGTCATTGGCTTCGTTTTTTCGGATTTTGTGGAAGAGGTATACCAGGCTATTTCGCAAATGAACTAAGGCACGTTCTTCGCTAAATTTAGGTGCAATGTAACGGAGTGGTGTTGCACCATCTTTGGAGTAAAAAATAGCGGAGTTGCCTGTGCGTTGCCCTTTAAAAGTACTCTTGAGTAGCATATGATAACCCACTACTTGCATTTTGTTGTTGACCCAAGTTTGTTTTTGTGGAAAACTACCACTTTTGAGTTCGACTATGTCCTTGCGTTTGTCATCCTCTGGATCTTCACTCATCACATCTAAACGCCCCAAGATCCCGTAGGCAGACGAACAAAAAGTTGGCTCTAAAATCTTGCGTTTGGTCTTGCTATTTTTGGCAAAATTGTAGAGGTTGTGAAAATGTTGTTGCTTGATGTTCTTTTCAATCAACTGTAGCAATTCTTCTCCAAAATAAATACTCCTCAGCGCATTGTCTCTCTTGATTTTTTTAAAGGCTTCGCTGTAAGTTTCGTCGGGGTGATTGACAAGCATATCCAAAAAATTACCGACCATCGTTCCTTGTAGGGCTTTCCAACTTGTACTAGAAGGCAGTAATTTTTTTAAAAAGTACAAATATGAATTGGTTCCCCTCCACTGAAAACACTCTGCCAATTCTGAAGCATTGAATAAATTGTCAGGATCAACGACCACTAATGTATTGTTGTTTGAGTTGTATAGGTGTTCCTTATTTTCTTGTTTCGTTCTATGAAAAATATGTACACTCGACCATTCTGACAACCAATTTTTCAAAACGGTCAAATCGTTGTAATTGTGCTTCCACAGTAGTTGTGTAAATTGCTCATTGTCGCCATCTTCGTCCTTACACAAAATACCAAAGTATTCCATTCCATTTTTAGCCGTTCGTATATCCGAAATCGCCTTAACCACCGCCCTGGTGTACTCTGCGTTTCGGCTGAGGTTTTGAGCAACGGGAAACTTTTTAAGTTCTAATTCTTTGTAGACTTTTTGGAGTTCTTCAGGTATATCTCTCTTAGCAAAAAAGGCAATCACATTGGCAAGGGTTTGCACTCCCAAGTGGTAGAGATTGGCAGAAACGGGAAAGTCCAATTCACGAAGCAACTGAGCAGCATACTTACGCAATCCATGTACATTCCGATCTAATTCGAAGGAAGGTTCACTTTTGTCATGTGCATAAACGATACGGGCAAATACATTGGCAAAGGCGTGTTCGACCTCGGCAGTAAGGGTTTTGTATATTGCCCCCAAGAGGTTCTGCAATTTGGCAAAAATCCGTTTATCAAGTACATCTTGTTTGTCCCTATCTATTTCGAGCAGTTGGTTGTAATAAATCTCCGCATCTATCTCTGTTAGCAACATCTTTTGGTATTTTGGTACAGTGAGGACAAAGTTATCTTTTTGTAAGGGAATTTCAAATTATGATTGGTTCTTAGGCAATTTCTTCAGCAAAAATTGTCAAAGAACATTATTATTAAAATGTCATTATTATTTTGCAACATCACTGGTTCTAGGCTACACTCACTCTGGTTATCGGGCGCATGCTTTAAGCTGCGTCGTAAATTTCATCCACCCGCTTCGTCCTGCACTTTTCCACCTCAAAAGCAACTTGCATTTTCTCATTTTAAGCATTGTATATTATAGACACGATATACAAGCTATGAGTAAAAACAAGCAACCGAATGAAGAAGCTCCAAAGCCCAAAGGCAATTCCTATGACCGACTATTCAAAGAAAATGCAAAATCTTTATTTATCCCAATCATTGAAGAGCAACTAGGGCTCAACATCAAGTCATACCAAGCTCTACAAGAAAAACTGATACAAACAGTTGAACGTGAAACTGACTTTTTGTACAGAGTCACCTTACAAAAAGCCAACAAAGAAAAAGAGATTCTACTACACATTGAGTTTCAAACCCAAGATACCCACAAAATGCTAGGGCGAATGGCTGAATACCACGGTTTAATCTATCGAAAATACCAAATGCCCATTCAGCATATAGTTATATATCTTGGCGCACGAAAAGCCAGAATGCGCTCCAAATTAAAAGTCAATGAGGTGTTCTATGGCTTTGATATAATCAATGTCTACACTTTGGATACCACCCAATTGCTACGTTCACAAATTCCCGAAGTGATTCTTTTGGCATTGCTAAGCGAATATGACGAGGAACAAACAGAAACAATCTTGCGTTCTAT
>JAHDIA010000090.1 GCA_020631035.1 Chitinophagales bacterium
AGAATTAGAATTGGTCGCAATCAACGATTTGACCGATAACAAAACACTCGCTCACCTTTTTAAATACGATACCGCTCAAGGTAATTTTGATGGCGAAGTTTCTGCCGATGATGAATACATCTATGTCAATGGCGAAAAAATCCATGCTTATACCGAACGTGACCCCGAAAATTTGCCTTGGGAAGATTTGGGCGTAGAGATTGTATTGGAATCTACGGGTGTGTTTAGAACCAAAGCAGGAGCTACCAAACACATCAAAGCAGGAGCCAAAAGAGTGGTCATTTCTGCACCTGCCAAAGATGCTGTCAAAACAGTAGTGCTTGGAGTCAATGATGACGTCATTAGCAAAAGAACCAAAATCTTTTCCAATGCTTCTTGTACCACCAATTGTTTGGCCCCAATGGTCAAAATTTTAGATGATACTTTTGGCTTGGAGTATGGTTTGATGACCACAACCCACGCTTACACGGCGGATCAACGCATTCAGGATGCACCACATAAAGATTTACGCCGTGCTAGAGCTGCTGCTCAAAACATCATTCCAACCTCAACTGGAGCAGCCATTGCAGTAACCAAAGTATTGCCACACCTCGAAGGTAAATTGGATGGTTCGGCTATGCGTGTGCCTGTCATTACAGGTTCTATTACAGAGTTGAACGCCATTGTCAAAAAGAAGGCAACAGTCGATAAGGTAAATGCTGCATTCAAAAAAGCGGCCAAAGGAGACTTTAATGGTATTTTACAATACAGCGAAGAAGCATTGGTTTCATCGGATATTATTGGCAATACCCACTCTTGTATTTACGATGCACCTCTAACCAAAGTAATGGGCAATATGGTCCGCATCTTGGGTTGGTACGACAACGAAGCGGGCTATTCTTGCCGCCTCTCTGAATTGATAAACACACTTGCGTAATATTTTGAACCATTAAGAAATTAAGGAGTTAAGACCTGAAAAATCTTAACTTCACTTAATGTCTTAATGGTTCTATTTTCCAAGTTTTTATTATAAAACCGTAGCCTGAGCCTGCCGAAGATCAATTGGTAAAAACCACAAGTTGAGCCCGCCGAAGGCTAATTTTAAATTTTAAATCTTGAATTTTAAATCCCCCCATGAATAACTTCAATCAATACAATTTCGCCAACAAAAAAGCATTGGTTCGAGTCGATTTCAATGTCCCCTTAAACAAACAAGGACGAGTGACCGACAATACCCGTATCAATGGTGCATTGCCTACGATTCAAAAAATTCTCAAAGATGGAGGCGCAGCCGTTTTGATGTCACACCTGGGAAGACCCAAAGGCAAAGTCAATCCAGAACTGTCTTTGAAACAAGTGGTCAGCGAAGTAAGCCGTTTGTTGGAAGTCCCTGTTCAATTTGTAGAGGATTGTGTGGGAGACAAGGTACAAGCAGCCGTCAAAAATTTGAAGGCAGGGGAGGTTTTATTGCTCGAAAATTTACGCTTTCATCCCGAAGAGAAAAAAGGAGACAAAGGATTTGCAGAAAGTTTGTCCCAATTGGGATGCCATGTATATGTCAACGATGCTTTTGGTACCGCCCACCGTGCGCATGCCTCAACCGCAGTCATTGCCGATTATTTTGAAGACAAAGATTGCCTCCCAGGTTTGTTGATGAGCAAGGAGGTCGAGACTGCTTCCAAAGTACTCAACAATCCTGTCAAGCCCTTTACCGCCATTTTGGGGGGAGCCAAAGTCTCTGACAAAATTGGACTCATCGAAAACTTGCTTGACACTGCTGACAACATATTGATTGGGGGCGCAATGGCCTATACCTTCTTTAAGGCACAAGGCGGCAATGTGGGCAAATCCTTGGTCGAAGAGGACAAACTGGAAATGGCAAACGAACTTCTACAAAAAGCCAAAGACAAAGGTGTCAATTTAATGCTCCCTTACGATTCGGTTGTCGCCAACGATTTTGACAAGAATGCCTATTTTGGTGTGGCTCCAAGTGATGGCATTCCCAATGACTGGATGGGTTTGGACATAGGTGAATTGGCACAGAAAAAATACAGCGAAATCATCAAACAATCCAAACTGATTTTGTGGAATGGTCCAATGGGCGTATTCGAAATGGACAATTTTGCCAAAGGCACCCAAGCAGTGGCTTTAGCAGTAGGGGAGGCGTCCAAAACCAATGAGGCATTCTCTCTAGTCGGTGGAGGCGATTCCGTAGCGGCCATCAAAAAACTCAAACTCGAAAACCAAATTGGCTACATTTCTACAGGCGGCGGCGCCCTACTCGAATTCTTTGAAGGCAAAAGCCTCCCAGGAATTGCCGCACTTTCGTAATTTTTTGTTGATTAAGTGAATAGGTAATTTGTTGATTAAGTGAAATCCATACCCCAATCAACCCAATCAACAAAGAACAGGAAATGGTCAGCCAACTCACAATTTAGAACTCACAACTCACAATTTTTATAGTGCAACGTGCATGACTTATGGCTACATTCACTCTGGTTAACCAGCGCGTGCTCACGTCTTCGTACAAGCGTTCATCTACCCGCTCATCCTGCACTTCGGGAATTTATTTTTAAAAAAGTGGAAAAAATTTGATTTTCAAATGCGATTTCTGCTGATTTTTTCATTTTCTCTTCCCTTTATTGTATTTTTTACACCTAAGCCATTTACATTCCTCTCTTTAAATAAGTTTATTACAAATATTTTTCAGCGTAATGTGTAAATCGTTAAGGGTAGAAATATTTGAATTTTGTTTTGGCAAAAACAAAAAAACATGTGGGTATTTACTTGTTTGAAAACATTAATTCTCTATATTTGTGGAAGAAAGTTACAAGAAATGTAACAAAATTGGAGAGAAAGGGCGGAAAAGTGGATTTTTTATCTTACTTTAGATTATGATTGGTTTTATAGGAACAGCTCAATGTAAACTAGATACAAAATCTAGGATTTTGGTTCCAGCTAAATTTACAAAAAAATTAGCCAATAAAACCCTCATTATCAATCAATGGTTTGACAATAGCTTTGTCCTATTTAAGGAAGATGAATGGATGAAGTTTTTTCAACAACCGCTTGACTTTACCGATTTGAATCAACAAAACAGCCGACAAACCAGTCAAATTTCATATGAAATGGCAGAGGAGTTGAGCTTGGATTCTAATGATAGAATTATGTTGCCCAAAATCTTGTGTGAATATGCACAATTGGAAAAAGAAGTTTTTTTAATTGGGATGGGCAATAGAATAGTAGGGTGGAATCCAGAAATGTACGAACAACAAAGAAAAGCTCGTGATTCACAACAGATAGAAGATCTGAGACATCGAGATACTTTTTCACCACAGAGAATGAGTGACCATTGATTTAACAGGAAAAACAACAACATATGTATCACATTCCTGTTCTCCTGAAAGAAAGTGTTGAAGGATTGAATATACAACCCAATGGATGTTATGTCGATTTGACTTATGGAGGGGGAGGACATTCCAAAGTAATTTTAGAAGCTTTGGGCAAAGAAGGAAAATTGATTGCATTTGACCAAGATGAAGACAGCAAAGCGCAATTGATAGAAGATGAAAGATTAATCTTTGTGCCGCAAAATTTTAGGTATCTCAAAAAATATTTGAAATACCATGGCGTAAGAGAGGTCGATGGAATTCTTGGAGATTTGGGTGTTTCCTCTAAAATGTTGGATACACCTGCTAGGGGATTCTCTACTCGTTTTGAAGGACCATTGGATATGAGAATGTCTGCCAACAATGAATTAACTGCAGCAATAGTAGTTAATACTTATGAGCAGAAAACATTGGAAGATATTTTTTATCTCTATGGTGATTTGAGGCAATCTAGAAAATTGGCAAAAGCCATAATTGAAAGAAGAAAAGTAAAAAGAATAGATACGATAGATGATTTGAAAAATACCTTGTTGCCTTTCGTGGGGAAATGGCAACACAAGGGCTTCGCTAGGATTTTTCAAGCATTAAGAATAGAAGTAAATAAGGAAATAGATGTTTTGAAAGAAGTGCTTGTTCAAGCAACTCAATGCTTGAAAATACAAGGCAGACTCTCCATCATTTCCTACCATTCATTAGAAGATAGAATTGTCAAAAATTACATAAAAACCGGCAGCTTTTCGGGAACTCCAGAAAAGGACATTTATGGTAATTTTGAGAAGCCTTTGAGGCCCATCAACAAAAAAATCATAGTGCCAACAGCTGAAGAAATTAGCTTAAATTCAAGAGCGAGAAGTGCCAAATTAAGAGTAGCCGAAAAAATTTAGCTTACTCCGATAATATGAAACGAGGAACAGTACACATTGAAAAGGAAGATAGGGAAGAGAAAGATTCACATATTTCCTCTTTAAAAGAGCTGTTTACTTTAGATGTTTTAGGTTTTGACAATCAAAGAGAACTGGGTGTTTTTGTATTAATACTGTTTACAATGATGATGTCTATGATTTTTGTAACACATTATGCAGAGAAAAAAAAATGGCAACTCAATAATTTAAAAAAAGAAGTAGAAGAATTGCAGTGGACACATGAAAGCCGAGAGGCCGATTTGAGAAATCTTAAAAGACGGTCTGAGGTAATGATTAGATTAAAAGATACAGAAATAGATGAGTTGACAGAGCCAGTTGAAGTGATTCTTTATGATCCTACAGATCTAGGTTTTGACTAAAAAATGATTAACAACAGAAAAATAATTTCTAGACGTGTATTGGGCGTTTTTTTGTTGATGCTTTTTGCCAGTGTGTTAATTGGTGCGCAATTGTTTAAAGTGCAATTTGTAGAATCCGATTACTGGATGAAAGAAAGAGAAAGTTCAACAAGGGTCGATACCATATATGGAAAAAGGGGAACCATTTTTTCTGCAGATGGAGATGTCTTGGCTACATCGCTCGCCTATTATAAGGTGGCAATGGATCCTACTGTATCTAGTGAATTAGATTTTAACAAAAACATAGAACTACTAGCAAATAAATTGGCTAGTGAATACAAAACTAGATCATCTTGGGAGTATCAAAAATTGATTACTGATGCTCGGAAAAAAGATGACAAATATGTGCTCATTGACAAAAAAGTGGATTTTAATGAGCTTCAGGAAATGAAGACTTGGCCACTATTTAATTTAGGTAAAAATGCAGGTGGTTTCATCTCTGAACGTTACGATGACCGCAAGCGCCCCTTTGGTGAATTGGGAAAGAGAACTATTGGTATGGCCAGAGAAAATGCTGAAGACATTGGTATTGAAGGCTCATTTAATCGATATTTGATAGGAGACAAAATGCCTATTTCTATGGTGAAAGTATCTGGAGCACGCTGGATTCAAGCAAATGTGATTGAAGAACAACCCGAAGATGGGAAAAATGTATACATTTCTATTGATGTAGATATGCAAGACATTGCCCATAATGCTTTGGAAAAATCATTGATAAATAATGCAGCAAATCATGGTTGTGTAGTGATTATGGAGGTAGAAACAGGCGCAATTAAAGCCATAGCCAATCTTGGAAAAGACAAATATGGCAATTATCATGAAATGTTCAATTATGCGGTTGGTGAGGCTATGGAACCTGGTTCTACTTTTAAAGCAGCGATCTTGTTGTCTCTCATTGCTGATAAAAAAGTCAGTTTGAATACAATGGTAGATTTAGAAGGTGGCACCAAAATGTATTATGACCGAAAAATGCGAGACGACCACGCTCCTGAAGAAGACATTGTGACTTGTCAGAAAGCTTTTGAAACATCCTCTAATGTAGGATTGTCCAAAATGGTTACTGAAGCTTATAGTGGTGATCCTTGGGAATTAATCAATCGCTTGAAATTTCTAGGTCTAAATTCAACTACAAATGTAGAGATAAAAGGAGAGCGCTCACCCAAAATGCCCAATCCTGGTGAGTCTGATTGGAGTGGTGTTTCTTTGCCTTGGTTGGCAATTGGATATGAGGTCAAAGTGACTCCTTTGCAGTTGCTGACTTTTTACAATGCCATAGCCAACAATGGTAGAATGATGCAGCCTTATTTGGTTACAGGCATCAAAAAGTACGATCAAGAAATCGAAAGTTATGGCCCTAAATACATCAAAAGTATTTGTTCTGAAAGAGAAGCCTATCAGCTTAGGAAAGCTTTGAGAGGGGTGGTGCTTAGAGGTACTGCCAAAGGAATTGCTTCAGAGCATTTGACATTGGCAGGAAAAACGGGAACGGCCATCATTAGCCAACCCAAAAAGCCAAAAAAATACCAGGCTTCTTTTGCTGGTTTTTTTCCAGCTGAAAAACCAAAATACTCTTGCATTGTTGTGGTCAATGATCCTCAAAATGGTAGAATCTATGGAAGTCAGGTAGCGGCTCCTGTTTTTAAAGAAATTGCGGAAAAAAGTTTTGCACAAGACATTGAACTGTTGACAGAAAGGAAAAAAGCGAAAGAGCTAAGAGGAGAACGAGATTTTGTATTGGAAAATACTGGTAAAATGATACCAGAAACCAAATCGGGTATAAAAGAAGACATTGTTGCCATCTATGATTTCTTGGAAACACCTTACGAAATTAAGACTAGGTCACATTGGGTAAATGCCGAAGATTATGGCAATGAAGTACATTTGAAAAGACAAGAAGTGTTGGAAGGTAATAAGCAAGGAGAAGTCCCCAATGTCATTGATATGGGATTAAGAGATGCACTCTACCTTTTGGAAAACAAAGGACTAAAAGTGCAATATTCAGGAATAGGAAAAGTAAGCAAACAATCGCTTTCACCTGGAGAACGCTTTTCTAGAGGTGATGTGATTAAAATAGTGTTGAGTTAATATAGAAAATTTGAGATTCAAAATTTAAAATTAGAAAATTTAGAATCTTAAAATTTAAAATCTTAAATCGAATCAAAACATTAAAACAAATAACGGAGGGGCTTGATCTGGAGATAGCAGGAGATGAAGACGTAGAGATTGTAGGGCTACAACTGGATTCTAGAAAGATCAAAAAAGGTGAACTTTTTTGTGCATTAAAGGGAGTAGCTCTAGACGGACATCAGTTCATTGATAAAGCAATTGAAAATGGGGCCATTGCTGTTTTGTGTGAGCAATTGCCTGAAAAAAAATATCCCAATGTAGTTTTTATGTTGGCAAAAGATGCTAGCAATGCTTTGGGAAAAATCACTAGTGCTTTTTATGGACATCCTTCTGAAAAAATTCAGTTGATTGGTATAACAGGCACCAATGGAAAAACCACAACAGCTAGTTTGTTGTATCAATTGTTTAAACGCTTGGGGCACAAAGTGGGTTTGATTTCAACCATCGAGTATCGAATAGGTGAAGAAGTAAGACCCTCGACACATACAACCCCTAACGCATTGATTTTAAATGCATTATTGGCAGAGATGCTGACCAAAGGATGTGCTTACTGTTTTATGGAGGTAAGTTCACACGCCATTCATCAGGAAAGAATCAGTGGGGTGAAATTCAAAGGAGGAGTGTTTACCAATATTACACACGATCACTTGGATTATCACAAAAGTTTTAAAGAATACATAAAAGTAAAAAAAACGTTCTTTGACAATTTGCCTAGTACCAGTTTTGCTTTGAGCAATCTGGATGATAAAAATGGCAAAGTAATGTTGCAGAATACCAAAGCCGAAAAGCTGACCTATGGTATTCAGTCTCTGGCAAATTACCGATTAAAAATTTTAGAGAACAATCTAATGGGATTGGTACTCAAAATAGACAATCTGGAATTGCATACCAAATTGATTGGAGACTACAATGCTTATAACCTTTTGGCTGTATATGCAGTAGCCCTGGAACTAGGTGTTGCGCAAGAAACAGCCTTGATGGGATTAAGTCAGTTAGAAGCTGCTGAAGGAAGATTCGATGTGGTGTTCAACTCTGCGAAAAAGTTGAGAGGTGTGGTGGATTATGCCCATACTCCTGATGCTTTGGAGAAAATTTTGAACAGTATTAGAAAATCCAAATCTAGTGAATCATCTGTTATTACAGTAGTGGGTTGTGGAGGAGATAGAGATAAGACCAAACGACCCAAAATGGCACGTATTGCTTTGGATTTGAGTGAACGGGTAGTATTGACATCGGACAATCCCAGAACAGAAGACCCTAATGCGATTTTGCTTGATATGCAAGCTGGAGTTGCTAGTGAAGATCGAGGAAAAGTGCTTGTAATAAGCAATAGGAAAGAAGCCATAAAAACGGCCTGTATGTTGGCAAAAGAAGGAGACATTGTTTTGGTGGCTGGAAAAGGTCATGAAAAGTATCAAGAGATAAACGGTGTGAAACATCCATTTGATGACAAACAAGTTTTGGAAGAAGTGTTTGCCCAAATGTGATTCATTTGTTAACCATTAAAATGCTCATTGTTATAGGATGCTATATCATTTGTTTGAAAGTTTAAAAGATAGCCACGAATTTGCTGGTTCAGGTTTGTTTGAGTTTTTATCTTTTAGAGCATCTGTTGCCATCATCATTTCTTTGCTCATTAGTATGGTTTTTGGAGGAAGACTGATAAAGTTTTTACAAAAACAACAGGTAAAAGAAACGGTAAGGCAGCTGGGACTAGAAGGAGAAAAACAAAAACAAGGAACCCCTACAATGGGGGGCTTGATCATTTTGGCAGCCATATTGATTCCTGTTTTGCTTTTATCTAATCTGACCAATATATATGTTTTGTTGATGGTCTTTGTTACCATTACATTGGGATTGGTTGGTTTTATTGATGATTACATCAAGGTATTTAAGAAAAACAAAGGAGGATTAGCGGCTAGATTTAAATTGATTGGTCAATTTGCTGTTGGTTTGGTAGTTGGTGCGGTTTTGTTTTTTCATCCTGATGTTATCATTCGGGCAGATGTAACAGATACACCCGATAAAACTTTTTATAGGGAAACCGACCGCTTTGTCACTTTTGACAATCGTGGAGAACCCCAATTTAATGTAGAGTACCGAGGTGCTTCAACGACAACAATGCCTTTTATCAAGGATTATGATTTTGATTATGGTAGTGTGTTTAGTTGGATTGGATTGGGAGATTATGCCGAACGTTGGGCCTGGTTGATATACATCCCAATGGTAATGCTCATATTGATGTTCATTTCCAATGGTTGTAATTTAACTGATGGAATGGATGGCTTGGCAACTGGTATATCCGCTATCATTGCCTTTACATTAGGAATTTTTGCCTATGTCTCAGGTAATAGTATATTGGCAGATTATTTACATATTTTGTATCTTCCCAATGTTGGAGAATTAATCGTTTTTGCTTCAGCATTGTTGGGGGCGTGTTTGGGATTTTTGTTTTTTAATGCTTACCCAGCACAATCTTTTATGGGAGATACAGGGAGTTTGGCATTGGGAGGTATCATTGCTTCTTTGGCCTTAATCGTAAGAAAAGAATTGTTCATTCCCATATTGTGTGGTGTTTTCATAATCGAAAATATCTCTGTGATGTTGCAAGTTTCTTGGTTTAAATACACCAAACGAAAATATGGTGAAGGAAGGCGCATATTTAAAATGGCACCGCTTCATCACCATTACCAAAAATTGGGGTATCCTGAGCCTAAAATTGTAACACGTTTTTGGATAATTTCAGTATTGCTCGCAGTATTGGCATTTGTATTGTCTTTAAAGGTTCGCTAAATGAATATAGAGCAGATACAAAAAATCTATTTTTTGGGCATAGGCGGTATTGGTATGAGTGCATTGGCTCGCTACTTCAATCATTTGGGAATTGAAGTGTATGGATATGATAAAACCAAGACGCAACTGACTGAAGAATTGGAAAATGAAGGAATGCAAATTCACTATGATGAGAATCTTTCATTGATTCCTAAAGGCCTGGATTGGGTGGTATATACCCCAGCCATACCCAAAGATCATATTGAGTTGATGCATTTTCAAAAACAAAATAAAATACCAATTTCTAAAAGAGCGCAAATGCTTGGTCTGATTTGTAAGGATAAACCAACTATAGCAATTGCAGGTTCTCATGGAAAAACAACCATTACTGCAATGTTGGCCCATGTACTTAAAAGTGGAGGTTTGAACCCTACAGCTTTTATTGGCGGCATTACAGCAAATTATAAAACAAACTTTGTGCCAGGAAATGGCGAATTGTTTGTGGTGGAGGCGGACGAATATGACCGCTCTTTTCATCAATTGTTTCCTAATATGGCAGTTGTTACCGCTATAGACGATGACCACCTAGAAATTTATGGGAACAAAGAAGGATTGATAAAATCCTTTGAAAAGTTCATTGGAAATATTGATCGCAATGGAACATTGCTTATAAAACACGGGCTAGAGACCAATACTGAGTGTTATCCAAAATTAAGTTTGACATATCATTTATATGATACACAGGCAGACTATTCGGTAAGGGATTTGATGATTAAAAACAATCAGTATTGTTATAACACTGTGGAAAATTCTACTCGCTTTAAAGAGGCAGAGACTGAAAAGTCTCTGTCTCTCTTTTTAAACATTGGAGGAAAACACAATGTAGAAAATACCATACCCGTGATAGCGATTGCTAAAAAAATGGGTTTGACAAATGAGCAAATTCAAGCAGGTATAGCTTCATTTGAAGGTATCAAAAGACGCTTTGAATATGTGTGGAATGAAGACGATTTAATCATTATAGATGATTATGCGCATCATCCCCAAGAGCTCAAAATGCTCATAGAATCGGTCCAGGAATTGTATCCAAACAAAAAAATAACAATTGTATTTCAACCGCATTTGTATAGTAGAACTCAAAACTTAGCAAAGGAATTTGCAGAGTCTTTATCATTGGTTGAGGAAGTGTGCTTGATGGAAATTTATCCTGCTAGGGAAAAACCCATTGAAGGCGTAAGTTCAGACTTGATTAAGCAATATTTAAATAATTGCGATTCATATATTTATAATAAAAAAAATATTGTAAATTTATTAAAAGAAAAAGAAATTGAAGTCTTGGTCTTGGTTGGAGCAGGAGATATTGGCGAAATTGTTTTGAAAATTAAAGAGGCTTTGATCTTTTGATAGCATTATTTGAATGAAATAAAAGACAACTTATTAGTTAATTTTAGATTTACACAGAACATAGTTGAGCAATAGATTTATATTTTGTGGATAGTTAAATCTTAAATTGAATGAAAAACAACTTACATATAAACCTCCCTAAAAAACTAAACTTTAGGAAAATGCTTGTTCCTATGGTCTGGTTCTGTATTGGAATGCTTTTTATTGTGATGTTGAGCAATTCTGCTGATGATTATTCCAAACAAAAAATCCGTTCTGTTGAAATAGACATTGACAATCTTACCAACAATCATTTTTTGACTAGTGAGAAAGTATTGAGTTTTATTACCAATTACTATCAAACAGAAGATTTAAATGTTTCGGTTGGAGACATCAATTTATATGAGTTGGAATGGCTCTTACAAGAACATCCATACATAGATGAAGCTGATTTATATCTTGATATGCAAGGCAGCCTATTCATCAAAATTCGTCAGAAATTTCCAATTTTGAGGATATGGAAAGAAAATGGTCAGGATTATTACCTAAGTAATCTTGGGGATAAAATGCCAGGTTCCAACGATTTTACAGCAAGAGTGCCAGTTGTAACTGGCAAAATAGATGACAATGGAAAAGACAAAGGTGAGTTGACAACAACTATGTTGCAAGATTTGTATGACTTGGCACAGTTTGTCAAAAAACACAAAGTACTCAATGCCCTTATTGAGCAAATTCATATAGAAAGTGCCAATAGGGTTGTGTTGGTTCCCAAAGTAGGGGACTACCAAATTGTTTTGGGAGATTTTAAAAATAAAAAGAAAAAGTTCATGGACTTGCTCGCCCTTTACAAGTACAAATGGAGTAAAGAAGGGTGGCAAGATTGTAAATATATAGATGTATCTTATGGAAATCAAATAGTTTGTTCAGCTAAATAACTAAATTATGACCAACAACTTATCCTCTTCAACCAAGTCTTTTATGCGGCATTATGCTAAAAGCAATGGCAATCGGGATATTGTTGCTAGCCTAGATATTGGGACCACAAAAATTTGTGCGCTCATTGCTCGGGTTACTGATGATAACCAAATTGACGTGCTTGGTGTCGGTACTGCCAAGTCGAGAGGACTCATGAGGGGCGTCATTCACAACATTTCGGCAGCAGTTGCTTCTATCAAAGAGGCTGTGGAAAAGGCCGAAATTGAATCGGGAATGCGTATTAAAAAAGTGGTGGTCGGCATCGCCGGACAGCACATAAAGTGTTTTAAACACAGAAATTACCTAACACGAGAAATTAACGACTTTATTACAACAGAAGACGTTGAAGAACTGATCAATCAAGTACACAAAATTGTACTTCCTAGAGGAGAAAAAATAATTCATGTTTTACCTGTTACCTACAAAGTTAACAACGACGAAGGCATCTACGACCCTGTTGGGATGAGATGTACCAGCCTCGAAGGTGACTTTCTTATTGTAACAGGACACGAGGATTCTATTGAGAACATTGGCACTTGTGTCGAAAAATCAGGTTTGGAAATTGCAGGCTTGATACTCGAACCAATTGCCTCTTCTATTTCGGTACTCAACGAAAAAGAAAAAAATGCAGGTGTCGCTTTGGTAGACATTGGAGGTGGCACAACCGACATCGCTATCTTCCACAAAGGAATTATCAGACACACTGCCGTCATCCCCTTTGGTGGCAATAGTATAACAGAAGATGTTGAAGAGGGATGCGAAGTCTTAGAAGACGATGCTGAATTGTTGAAAATCAAACATGGTTCATCTTTGGTTTTAGACAATTACGAAAATATTATTATTACCATACCAGACCGATTTGGGAACAACGAACCGCACAAGGTCAGTATGAAAAACCTCGCTCTCATCATTCATGCGCGTGTAGATGAAATTTTAGAAGAAGTATACCATCACATTCGCAAATCCGAATTTGAAAACAAATTGAGAGCTGGTATTGTATTGACTGGAGGTGGTGCCTTGTTG
>JAHDIA010000091.1 GCA_020631035.1 Chitinophagales bacterium
AAGCCGTTCCAGACAAATACGAAACGGTTACTTCCCAAGGAACAGGCAATACAATTACTGGAGCATCTTCATAATCAAAAGGCAAACCAAACAATTTACCATTGACAGCACCAATACCATTTGGGTCAAATTGAGCAATTTTATCTTCTTTGGTCATAGGTTTTATTTTGCGAATGAATATCGAATGTGTAATTTCGGAATTTTAATGCTTGATACAAAACCACGTTTGATACTTTTCACGGGTCTTTACAATGTATTTACTAAATTCAACATTCTCAACTCAAAAAACCAGAAAATGAAAAAAATACTTTTATTGATACTGTTTTTATGTTCTAGTCAAGTATATGGGCAATTTTGGATAGATGTCTCGGCTAAGGCTGGACTAGGGCCCAATCTACTTATTAATGCCAATGTATTTGAAGATGATGAACTCATTCATAAATTTGCCATAGGCAATATGTTTGCAGGAAAGTTGGGTTTGAATTTTGGAGACATCCACTCCCTCAATTTTGACGTATCTACTGTTTCGTTTAACCAAAGTTTTCAAAACAAGTCTGAGCGAGTATTGCAACAAGAGTTTAAATACCAGTCCATTGATTTGGCAGTGATTTATCGAAAATTATTTGAAGGTCGTTATGTGGAAATTGGCCCTTTGTATTCCATAACCAGCGAATCCTTTTTTGCAGACTCTAATATGGGGGTTGTTGCAGGCTTTGGTCGTACCTTAGCTGCAAGTGATAGAGTCTCTGTTAATTTGGGATTTAGGGCACGCTATCTCTTTCAAGATGCTTTGAATGGAGGAGTAGGAACCGAATCCTTGTTTTTTGGAACAGTCTATGAGACTTATAAAAACAGTACGCCTTTATCTGGATTCATTACCCTAGAAATAGATTGGGCAGTAGGGGTGTTTAGTCGCTCGACTTGTTACCGCAATCGTCTTAGATTTATTTCATTCTAAACTTTTCTTACAGAAAGACTGAACAAACTAAACTACGCCTGATGGGAGCGGTACCTGCTGCTTTTGGTGGAGCTATGAAGCAGGAAGCTATGACGGCTGACGTCAGGAAGACTAGAAGCGACTTTGCTGAATGCTCCAACAAAATAGCAAGTACAAGCAGACAGCAGGGAGTCGATTTGGGCAAGGTGAGCAAACGTTCCGTTCACAAAATACATTCAAATAAAAATCCCCTATACAGTAGGTACTGCATAGGGGACATATCTCTGGGTGATCGATTTTTTCAAGATTGTTTACTCTTATTCAATACTTGCTTTTTGAGTATTGCCTGAAGTGTTTTCGTTTAGACTGTGTTTTTTGCCTAAACCCAAATTGTTGAAATAATTTTTGATGCGGTTGGCTACATTGTGGCGTACATCTAGATAAAACAAATTGAAATCGGCAATGTGGAAATTCTTTTTCATAAAATAGAGCTTGAGTTTCCAATCTTTTTTGATTTCAGGTCTGTGTGTCCAAATGATACCATCTTTGCTAACAGCATCTACCATCTTTTCTTCTACTTTTTCAAAGGCACGCATTACCAATCCCTTACTTTCGTCCTTTGAAGCATAAGTACCATCGGTTCTCCAATTAATAGGGTTGGTGGAAACAGCTCCCTTGTGGTATTCTTCGCCATCTGCTCCCCAGCCAAAAGTTGACCAGCTAGAATAACAGTGGGTTTCATCTGCATTTTCACAAGGTTTGAGGTCTTGGTATTCCTCTTCCATAACAGGCATTCCGACAACATAGGCGGTCACCAATTTTTCCTTTAAGGGTTTGCCATCAAAAAAGTCTTGCAACAATCTTTTGGTGTGGGTTGTACCTTGACTGTGTGAAGCCAAAATGACGGGACGATCGTTGTTGTGATTTGCTAAGTAGTATTCAAAAGCTGCTTTGATATCTTGATAAGCAAAATCAAGAGCTGTTAAAGCTTGTTGGTCTTTAATGTTTTTTTTCAGCGCATAGAATGTACGCATATGCGCTTGGCGGTAACGAGGAGCAAAGATGCGGCAACTACCATTGAAAATACTTGCTTGATGCTTGATGGTGGTTTTGTCTGTTTTTTTGTTTAGACTTGCATCATTGATGTCAGCATTCCAGGATTTGTTTTTCTTTTTGAAGAAAGTGGTTGGATGTACAAAGAAAACATCTACTTCTGCATTTTCTTGGTTGGTCGTCAAATTAGAAAACCTTGGCACAAAATCAGCACTGTCTACTTTTTCGGGATGCGAGGCCCAATAGGTTAACTGACTGTAGTCAATTGTTTGCTGTTGTTGGTCTTCAATGTTTTGAGCGTGTAAATTGGATAGTGTAAATAATAGCGTAATTAGCAAAGTAATTTGCTTACTTCTCATGATGATTTGATAATTAAAAGTTTTATGAAAAAATAAAAATGGGGAGGATTTCAAACTGCCTCAAAACAAAGACAGATAAAGAGGGCATTTGGTTGCAAAAAAATCCAAAAAAATGAAAATAAACTTGGGAGAAGTTACAAGTGTCATTTGCGCAACAAATCAGGACCAATATTGTAGAGTTGTTCTTTTTGTTTGGAGTAGCCAAAAGTTGCTTTGGGTAGCTCTGATCTTAGCACACTCATTATTTCTAAAATCTCAGGTTCTCTCATTGCAATGCAAGCTTTGCTACGGTCGTCTAGATGAATGAACAAAGTCGTTTGACTATGAAGCGAAATACCAAAGGGAAGGTTTTCTAATTTGTGGTAATAGACCCAGACAATTTTTCGTCCCTCGTTTTTCAAAAAGAAATTCCAAAAATGACATTCATCTAAATAAGCTTGGTAGGCATTTTTTAGGAGCATCGCTCCTACAAAAGCAATCATACCCAATAAGACAGAAGTGGCAAAGGCAATGCTTAATGAAAGATTGCTAAAAGAAAGAATGATACCCATCAAAGAGAAGACCAACAAAAAACTTCCTACAACTATTTTAATGAGCTTTTGTCTTCTAAGTGCTTTTTCTATTAATATGAAAACTTCTTTTCTCACTGTACCCTTGAATTTTATGCATTATTGTAATGAATGTGTTGATTGGTCTATTTTATAGACTCAAAGAAAAATTAATTACTACATATTTTTGACATGTTTTTTTCAACTTTGTGAACATTTAAACTGACTTTGTAATCAGTATCATCTTTTTTCCGTTAAAAACACATGAAACACTTTACTCTTTTGGTTGTTCTATTCTTCATTGGCATTCAAAACCTCCTTGGGCAAGCCCAGTTGGGAGGCGAGGATGTATATGAGTTTCTAAACCTACCTGCCTCAGCTCGTACAACCGCACTAGGAGGTATTTACTTTACCGCCTTTGATAAGGACCCTAACTTGGGTCTGCAAAACCCTGCTTTGTACAACAAACAAATGCATCAACAGTTAAGTGTAGGAAATGTCTTTTACTTTGATGGCATCAATTTTGGCAATGTTGCCTATGTACATCATTTTGATAGTCTCTTTACCATTGGTGCTGATGTGCAATATGTTAATTATGGAGACTTTGTGAACAGCAATGCACAGGGGCAAGCGATAGGGGAATTTAGTGGAGGAGAGTATTTGTTTAATATAGGTATTGCTCACCAACAAGATAGAGTGTCTTATGGAGCCAACCTCAAAGCCATACAATCGAGTATAGATGCTTATAGTTCGTTTGGACTGGCAGTCGATGTTGGAGCTGTTTATCACAATCCTGAAAAACGTTTTATTGCCTCTCTAGTATTCAAAAACATAGGGGCGCAACTTTCAACTTATGCAGATGGTGAAAAACAGCAATTACCCTTAGACATACAATTGGGCATCTCCAAGCGTTTGCAACATTTGCCTTTGCGTTTATCAGTCCATGCTCATCACTTGACAGCTTGGGACATTCGCTATGACGACCCCAGCCAACAAGTCGACAATAGCTTTTTGGGTAGTGAAGATACTATGCAACAAAACTACTTTGCTGACAAACTCTTTAGACATTTGATTTTTGCTGGAGAATTTTACTTTGGTAAAAATGTTCAAGTACGTTTTGGCTACAACCATTTGCAACGCCAAGAGTTGAAATTGGACAATGTTGCTGGGCTATTGGGTTTTTCCTTTGGGGCAGCCATCAACATCAGACGTTTTAAAATAGAATATGGTAGAGGTAATTATCATTTTTCGGGGGGAACCAACCATTTGACGCTGATAATAGACCTAGCAGAATTGGGACTTCCTAAATTTAAAAAGAAACAAGAATGATTTATTACTCAAACATTGTGTAACTTTGGTATTAAATATGCGCCATGTAGAAACTAAGTTTACTTTTTGAGTCTTATAGTAAGTAAGTAATATGTGATGATACACCTCTGTTCACCACCTTATTACAAGTAAGTCATTAATCTAACCCTCAACTTTGGATTTGAATGGATAAATATGATGTAATCATTGTTGGTGGAGGCATTGCTGGTTTAACAGCGGCTGTCGCACTTCAACAAGAAGGACTTAATATCAGATTGATAGAAAAAACAGACCGCCTTGGTGGACGAATGAAAACAGATGTGGTGGAAGGATACCAATTGGATCGTGGCTTTCAGGTATTGCTGACTGCTTATCCCGAAACACAACAATTGTTGGATTACAATGCACTAGAGTTGCGCAATTTTTATCCTGGTGCCCAAATCTTTTACAAAGGGCGTTTCCATAAATTTGCAGACCCTTTCCGAAAACCAATAGACTCGATTCGTAGCTTTACCAATCCAGTATCGAACTTTGGGGACAAGCTCAAAATTGTAGGTTTGCGCAACCGTACCCGTCGTTTAGAAGTCGAGGATATTTTTAGCGAGGCTGAACAAACCACTATTGATTATTTAAAAGAATGGAGTTTTTCTTCCAAAATCATCAATTCCTTTTTTAAGCCATTTATGGGAGGCATTTTTCTTGAACCTTATTTGCTTACTTCAAGCCGAATGTTTGAATTTGTATTCAAAATGTTTAGCACAGGATATGCCGCCTTGCCCAAAGATGGGATGGAGGCAATTCCCAAACAATTGGCAAAAAAACTCAAGCCAGAGTCTATCATACTAAACAAAGAAGTGGTAAGGGTCAGTGAAGGAGGAGTGAGCTTATCAAGTGGTGAAGAATTGATGTCTTCGGTTGTACTAGTGGCAACAGATGCCAACACTCTTAATAAATTGTTGCCTTCATACAATGCAGATACAAGTTTTAATAGTGTACGTTGCTTGTATTTTACAGCAGATGAGCCACCCACCAAAGATGCCTTCTTATATTTGAATGGGGAAAATGACGCTTGGATCAACAATGTAGTGATTCCGTCCAATATTCACAAAAGCTATGCGCCAAAAGGTAAATCACTCATTTCTGTATCTGTGGTTAAGCCAAGCAAATTGAGTGATACAGAATTGTACATTGCTGTTCGAGAAGAATTGTGTGAGTGGTTTGGCAAAGAGGTCGTCAGTAAATGGATTCACCTCAAGACCTATAACATACAACACGCACTACCAGCAATGCCCAAAGTAAAATATCCGAGCAAAAAAGAAATAGAAGCGGTATCAAAAGGGATTTTTGTCTGTGGCGATCACGCCCACGATGCTTCCATTAATGGAGCAATGCGCTCAGGACGCATCAATGCCGAAGCCATCTCTTGGCATCTTGCTCTAGCAGTTAATCAATAAATGAATTGAAAATTCAAAATTAAGGAATTTTGAATTTTCAATCTTTAATTTCTATAAATACCTTCTAGCTGATTCATCAATTGCTGCACTGTATTTGGCAGCATTGTCTGTAAAGACAGTTGCGATTACACCATAATCCAATTTTTCAGCAATTTTGATGGCACCTACCAAATTGGCAGCCGAAGAAGGGCTAATCAACAGTCCTTCATATCTTGAAAAATCAGCAATCATTTTATAAGCGTCCTCTGTATTGACAAACTCTGTTCCATCGGCCAATTCTGAATCGTAAATTCTAGGGATGGTTTGAGTTGCAAGATGTTTCCAGCCTTCCAAACAATGATCTGCACTATCTGGTTGCAATGAAATCAACTGTATGTCAGGATCAAATTCTTTTAGCCTACGACCAGTCCCCACAAAAGTCCCCGTTGTACCCAAAGAGGAGCAAAAATGGGTGATTTGTTGGTTGGTCTGTTGCAACAATTCCTCTGCAGTCAAATAATGAGCATACCAATTGTCATCATTGGAATATTGGTCAGCATAAAAATACTTATCAGGATCACTAGCATAAATTTCTTTGACAATTTGTCGAGATTTGCCTGTGCGATTCCCCTCACTATAAATCAAGTCAACATTGAACATTTTTAAGATACGCTTGCGTTCTTCTGTTGCTTGCTCTGGAATACATAATTTCAATTTAAGTCCCAAGGCAGCCGCAATGTGTGCATAAGCAATTCCTGTATTGCCACTGGAAGCATCCAAAATGATTTTATCTTTTGTGAGATCACCACGCATAATTGCTTGGCGGATGATGTTGAATGCAGGGCGAGACTTAACACTTCCTCCAAATTGTCTCCATTCCATTTTGGCATAAATTTGCACTCCCTTTTTCTTAAAAATCCGTTTAACGGGAAACAAGGGAGTATTGCCCACCAAATGTTTGATGGTTTCCATCTTTTTTAATAAGTCCGAATCTAATCGGCTTGGCGTGTAGGTCGTCATATTTTGAAAGTGTTAATTTGTTGCAAAGCTAGTCACAGACTGTCAATTGCCCAAGAAATATCTGTAGTAATCTTATTAAATGTTTGTAATGGCTTGATAGTGTGTTCTTTATGACATAGGTTGCGAACGGAGCGTTGATGCTTCGTTCGAAAGTGTGTCCCCGCTTTCCGTCATACAAGGTATGTACGTCAATCGGGCGTAGGCATCGGTTCTTGTTGTCCTTCGTTGGTTCTTTTATCTATCCGCTTCATCCTCTACTTCTTATATATTTGTTTCTTGGTTCACTTCTTGGGTTTGCCGAAAGTATTCCTTGAGCTTGCCAAAAGTGTTCCCTGACCTGAGCTTGTTGAAGGAAAAACGAACAAAAACTCAAAAAAGTAGCCTCAAGACCTACCAATACCATAAAATAAAATCTTGTTTTGCTTGATCTTTCTTAAAAAAGACAATGCCCAACTGAAACAAATCTATACTAATAGTGACTTTGGGATGAGCTTTGATGGTATTCCAAGCTTCGGACATATCGGGAGACCAATGTATGTCATCAAATACAAAAATGCTGTCCTCTGTCCTCTTAGACAAACATTGCTCAAAATATTTTAAAGTAGGCTCTTTTTGGTGATTTCCATCAAAGTAAACATAAGATAAACTTTCATAGGATTGAAGTACTTCTTCTAAACAACTGTCAAAGTCACCTTTGATGATGTGTACATTGGCATTTAAACGTTGCATATTTTCCAAGGCAATTTGGGCAATATTGGGACAGCCTTCAATACTAATCAAGCTGACATTGGGATTGCCCTTTGACTGATACAAACTACTCAAACCCAAAGAGGTCCCCAGTTCAAGCATATTGCTAGGTTTAAAATGATTGGTCAGACGAAACAACAACCGACCATATCTGTTGGCAATACCAGCCTTTTTGGCTATTTGACTGATTTTTCGTTTAGAGGATTGGCTTTGTCGACCAGCACCAAAGTCGTGTACTTCAATGTTTCTATTGTCTTTAAGCAATATTTTTCGGACTGCCTCAATGTCGTCGAATGCATAGAAATGGCGGTTGTCAGAAAGAATTTCTTCAGCAAATTGGTAAATAAAAGGAGAGTGAAGGTAGTATTTGGACTTGCCTTTCAAAAGGTATTTGCTCAATTCAGAAATGCGATGTGCCAGGTGCATAGGGAATTAGTCTGGTTCTGAAAGGCAAAAATAGAAATGATTTGGACATTCCTAGCAAACTTTTCTTTTTTCATACTTAAAAACAATTGGACATAGCTTAAAAGGTACAAGCCAATTGCTCATAATTGGGGCGATCAGCTGCTGATTTATGAACAAAACCTTTGACAATCTTTCCTTTTTGGATAAGAAATACCCCAGGCATTTGAAATCCATCTCCTTGCTCTTTCCCAACACCATGACCTTTCATTACGCCTGCTTCAAAACCTCTTATCCAGACTTTTAAACCAAATAATTCACTCGCTGTACCACGACGCAACTGAAATTTTTTGTACAAAATACTCTCTGGATCGCTGATTTGTGGTAAATCTTCTAGACCAAAACGACTTAGTGTGTTTCTGGCTTCTTCCTCTTCAACCATATGTACAATGGCAATGCGAGTGCCTTTGATTTCAATTTTATTTCTAATATCAGCAATATCCTCTAATGCTTCTCGACAAAAAGTACAGCCAAAATGACGTAAAAAGATAAGTAGGGTAGGCCATTTGTGTGACATCTCCTGTAAAGAAAAGCCTTCTGAGGTCTCAAACATATCTAAGGAGTACATTTCATCTTGGCTAAACAAATGGATAAGGGCTTCGTCCTTTTCATACACTTTGTTGTAAACTGCTTTCAAAATAAAAAAGAATGGAATCAACCAAATCAAATCGTTGAAGAGAATCATAAAAGCAGCAGATAGCGGAAAACTACCAACAGACAAGGCTTTGATAAAGCCAATTGGACCAAAAATTTTGCCCAAAAAACCAACTAGAACAATGATCCAATGTCTAAGGGGATTCATAGAGGCCAACAAATAACCAATACCATAGACACCTACAATCATACCTATGCACTGCCAGAGTTCTGGATAGATAGGCAATTGCATACCTGCCATTTCAAAGAAAAGATTGGGGAAGAAAATGGCAAAAACTCCAAATAGCAGATTGTAAATACCTGCAACGACTAGAATTTGTGTCATCCATTTTTTGGACTTTGGACTTCGTTTGTTCATGTTCTGTTTTAAAGAAACCTCTATGCTTGGAAGAATAATTTTGTGAAGAATGACTTGCAACTGAGAGTAGCAGTATTAAGTCTTTCTAATTCTTATTAACATAAGATTAGAACAATTGTTTAGTATTAGGAGAAAATCATACAAGTGAGAGGCTGTAGATAGTTTGGCAAAACAATACAATCAATTGGGTGTCTGATAGATAACTCTAAGGACAAAACGAATTAAGGCTATCAAAAGCCATAAACCTATTCCTAAATACAAGGTATTGAGAGCAGCAAGTCCACTTAATACAAAATATAATACAGAAGCGAGAACCAACAAACGCAGTAGGCTAATGCTAAAACGAAAAATAGTGGGATATTTATGTGCTATGTGATTTTTATTGGTGTATTCGTTGATGGAGTTGGTTAAGACAAGTAATACCAAACTACTGACGATTAGCCAATACATTTTGAGCAAATAACCAATAACCAATAAACTTAGCAAAAAAACAATGAGATAGGCCATATTTACATTATGTAAGCACAATGATAGAACAAGCCATAAGTTTTTGCAAGTAAAATAAGGACAGAATAGTGTTAAAGAAGAGATAAAAACAAAGTCGGGAGCCAGTGTGTCAAATGCCACATCTCTCTCCCGACTCAAATATGTTGCAAGGGATTATTTATCTATTTAGTAAGTAGAGGGCTTAACCAATCCAATAATAAAGTAGATTAGAATTGGAGAGCCGATTCCAAAAACAGTTGCCAGCACAAAAGCAAGGCGAATAAGGGTTACATCTACATCAAATTTGTATGCCATCCAAGAGCATACACCCATTACTTTTTTTTCAGGAACAATGTCGTAGGTCATATTTCTATTTGTGTTATTTGATTCATAATAAACTACATTTTTTAGAAAAAAATAGTTCCGTTTGTTATAAAATTCTAAACTAATGACATATTCTCCCTTGTACGTTCGTTTTTTGATTAAATTTGTTAATGTTATCGAAATACAACTAAATGGGTGTTATCCAATACCACATTAGGAGTCTTAAGAAAAGATATACAGAAAATACTATGAATACATATAAATCAATGGGTATTTCCCTTTTGTTATTGTTGTTTACTTGCTCTATTGTTTGTGGGCAAAATAGCAAAAAAGCCAGTGCGCAAGAAAAAGTCGGAATGAACTTTATTCATACTGACTGGGACAAAGCCAAAGAATTGGCAAAAAAAGAAAACAAATACATTGTTGCAGATGTCTATGCCTATTGGTGTGGACCCTGTAAAAAAATGGATAGAGAAACTTTTGTCAATCCCAAAGTTGCTGATTTTTACAACAAAAACTTTATCAGTTTTAAGATTGATATGGGGAGAGATGAAAACAAAGCAATGAACTCTGTTTTTAAGGTACAAGCTTTCCCAACAGTTGTTTATTACAATCCAGATGGTGAGGAAGTATACCGCTTTAAGGGATTCCGTCCACCACAAATGTTCTTGCAAGAAGGCAAAAAGGCATTGTTTGACAACGCCAAATATGCTGAATACCAAGAGCAGTTCAAAAATGGTAAGAAATCAGAAGACTTTCTTTATGAATTCATCACCTTTATGGGATATGGAGGTAAAACCGATAAGGACGTTATTGATACCTATCTGAAAAAACAATCTAAGAAAGACTTGCTTAATGAGAAGAATATGGAGTTGATTTATGGATCTGTCCAAAATTCAGATTCTCCTTTTTTCAAACTTTTGTTGGATAACAAGACAGCTTATGAAGAAAAGTATGGTCACGATGAGGTCAATTTGCAGTTGCGCAACATCGCTCTCAATGATTTGCGTAAAGCTTTGGCTGATAAGGACGAAAAACGCTTCAAACAATCCATAGATGTGGTAGAACACATCACCCTTGATGGCAAAGAACTCTTAAAACTCCAAATGCAATTGGAATACTATGTCAAAATGGAGGATTGGAAAAAATATGCAGCTACTTCTACGGATTATCTTGACAACAATGAGTTGGATCAACACGCACTGCTCAATAATATTGCTTGGACATTTTATGAAAACATAGAGGATAAAGAACAGTTGGCAAAAGCAGAAAAATGGATTAGAGATGCCATTCAGTTGAGAAGAGAGTACAATTACCTAGATACTTTGGCTGCGTTGTTGTTCAAACAAGGAAAAAAGGAAGAAGGGATGGAGATGGCACAAAATGCCATAGAATTAGCCAAAAAGACTCGAAAAAATCCTAAGCCGACACACGATTTAATCAAAAAGTATACGGACTAAGAAAATAGGCACGCTAATTGTACTGTATATGCTGTCGCCAACTTAATTATGATAAGTAATGCATAAGGCCAACACATTTACAATTATATATACTTCAAACATAATTTGAATCATTACCTTATTTTGTTTGTTAGTCTATACAATAAAGGCCATTATTTTTGAAACTTAAGCCACAGCTATGAAACAGCAGCTTTTGACTTTTTTAGCCGTAATTATTTTACTGGCTCTCATAAAAATACCTTTTGCCCCCCGAAAAGATGTGAGTACCCGTACAGCTACAACAGAAGCATCAAATCCAGTGGCAGAGTCTAAAGGCTATTTCGAACGGTTTATGGATAGAACCAAGGAAAAAGCCCAAAATACAGTTGATAAGGTAAAAGATAAGGTAACCACTGAAAAATCAGAATATCGTTATGCACCTGAGTATCGAGATGATTACAAAAGAAGAGATGCATCTTACACGACCTATTCTGAAAGAAGGGTAGATAGACCCACCGACAATACCTATTATCCTTGTGATGGCAGTCGCTATGTATACAAATACAACAAAGACAATCATGCTGTAAGAGATTTGCGTTTGGTCGATAGCAATCATAGAGGATTGTTGGGTAAGTCTACTGCCAATATTAATCTTTACAATAAGGGGATCTACAATCATACATACAAAGAGGTTGATTTTGTAGTGGAGTCCTATGACAAATATGGTGAATTGATTGGGATCAATTATGATTCTTTTTCTAGGCCCATTCGTAAAGGTAAAGCTCTTAGGAAAAAGGTAGATATTAGTCGAAATACGGATGAGATTGTGGTCATTATGTTGGGAGCAACAGGTTTTGACTGTGAAGAACAAAAAGAATCCGATTATGTAGACAATGGATATGAAGTAGATGAAGGGCATTCACATTATGGGGACCCTGATGTAGGTATCCACGCCCAAACTTGTACTTGTAAACATTGCTACAAAAAATTAGAGAAACAAAGAAAGAGAGCCGAAAAGGAGGTCGAAAAGTATTATCGTGATAGACGGGCGATCTGTACGACTTGTGGGCAAGATTATGATCGGAAATAATTAATTTGGTAGAGACGTTGCCTGCAACGTCTGTACGTGTTTTTATTTGCCTGCAACGTCTGTACGTGTTTTTATTTGCCTGCAACGTCTGTACAGTACATATAAGGCGTGAAGCGGATGGAAAAGTGAGCCGACGAAGAACCCAAAGAAACGATGTTTATGCCTGATAGAAGCGGTTGCCATGCAAAAGCGGATAGCAGGGAGACTTGAAAGTTTGAAAAACCAGCGTGCCATTCTATTTATATAGTATAAAAACATCATAAAAGTAGAAAAGTCATCGTTGTATAAAAAAACAAGAGCCGAGGCAATACGTCTCGGTTTTTTTATGGAGATGTGCCAAACACACTTGGAGTAACATTCAAAAAATAACTAGAACATATGAGCGTCAATATTTTCCAATCTACGGCGTTAAAAATACTCGCCTTAGCGCTGCTAGGACTGGAATGCCAGCCCAGTGCGCTTTTTGCCTTGTATATTGAAAAATCTTTTTGCTAAGATGTCCAACTTATTATTTAAACGTTACTAAGAAATAGCAGCATGGCGTGAAGCGGATGGAAAAGAGGAACGATGGAGGACGAAAAGATGCGAAAATACGCCCGATAGTAGTGGATATGGCGGTGCGTCCGTGGCGGTGTGTATGTGGTTCGTATGTGGTACGTAGAGACAAGGCATGCCTTGTCTGTACTGCTGGCGTGGCGGCGTATCCGT
>JAHDIA010000092.1 GCA_020631035.1 Chitinophagales bacterium
TATTAAAAAACCATAAATCATAATCAGAAATATTGACAATCCCATCCAAAGAACAATCTGCTGGGGCATAGACTTGATTTTGGGCAGGTGACTCTTTCCACAAATCATAATCCGTATTCTGAATAACTCCATCAGCATTGAGATCACCAGCGTACAACATTGCCCCACCATATTGAGTCATTTTTTGTTGGTCTGCTCCAAAAGCCTTGTCCACAGAATCGGTAAAATCATACTCCATTAAACGCCCACTCATAGGCGTCGCAGTCAATACATCCAAGTGATTGCGATGGCGAACACAAAAGTAGTATTCTTCATTCTCATCTAAATTGTCAAACTTAATGCCACGCTTGCCATCAGTTGAGTAGACTTCGCCACTGCTCTTCAATAATGCAGCCTTGGTTTCAACCGTTGTAGTATTTCTTTCACCCGACTCATTAGGCATTCCAGTACGTGCCTCCACTAAAATCCAATCAGTAAAATTGTCAAAATAATTGAAGCTACTTATATTTTCTGTTCCAGCATAAAAATATGGAGCTTCATTAAAAGGCTGTTGTATAGAAAAAAGACTATCTAATTCACTATCCATATTATCATAAGACCAATTTTGTCTCATTGCCCCTTCCAAAAACACCTGTAAATTTAATCTACTTTGTCCTGCCTTAAGCACATCCACAATGATAGATGAATCATAGTCTCCAGACTCACAAACATAAGAATTAGAATAAAACCCATAAGTTGAATTATATGCATACTCATTAACACACCCCCAACTATTTTCCAAGCAATCATCATCAATTTCTGCCCAATAAGTATTATCAGAAATGTTCAAGCGATAAGAATCATTGGTCAAATCTCTAGACAAACTAGCCCTTTGAAAATGATTAATCAGTATGGTATTTTCATCAAAGACAACTCCCCAATAAGAAGTAGCAATACTACTATTAAGCAAATTCAAATCATATACTGAATGGTAAGAAATAGATGCATAAGAATCACCGCCATATCCTTCTTCTATATCTACATAAATCGAGTCGTAAACCAATGTATAAGTACTATCTGTAACAATAATATCTCCTATCCTCGAAGACAAAATTGCATAATAATAGAAGTCCTGATAACCATAATTCCCTCCTTCTCCTTGAAAAACTTGAATATCTCCAATTTCGTAGGGAAAAAAGGCAGTGTAATCTACTGTTTGTTTGGTTCCTAATAGTGTACCATCTTGCTCTAGCCCAATAATATTGGCCTGTATTATACGCCAATCTCTCAAATAATAAAAAGGAACAAATGAAACAAAACCATAGTTTTTGGTCAAAGTATACTGTATTTGATTTCGCTCATTTTCAACAGGATTGCCATTAAAATAGGCTTGTATTGAATAAAAACGAGCACTGTCTGTAATTCCCAAAAACTCAACAGTCCCTATACTATCACAGCGTAAAAGAAGATAATCCAAACTATCTTCATATTCTTGCATATAAGTGTTGGTATATTCCCAAGTTTCGCCTACCTCTGCCAATGCATTAAAAGTAAACACATTGTTGTTGGCACTACGGTAGTAATACCAAGCATCTTTTTCAACCAAAGAATATAAACTCTCACTAAAGCCTGTAGTTTCAATAAAAGTTTGCTTACAGGGTCCAATAAAGTTTTTATTAAGGAAATTTTCTATAAAAAGATGGTATCTCGTAGAATCTCCCACATTTGAAGTCGAATCTACATAGTAAGGACCATTTGAATGGTAAGTCGCTGCATTGTATCCTGTCTTCCTTTCAAACTCAAAATAAGTCTTTTGGTTAACGGGGAACAGTTCCCAATTCTCTGCATTGAGCCCAATACAAGTACCCAATAATATTAGTAGGAATAGAAAGCATCTCATAAGTTTTTCATTGTATAGTTGAAATAAATAAAGTATAAATTCCACACTTATAATACAGTCACATCCTCAAATATAAAACATTTAGCGTATAAATGCAAAAACAGGGAGCTACGCAAAAAGATTGCATATTACTATTTTATCTTTGTGTAAAAAATTCAAAATGCTTATCCCAGAAAACATCACAGACTTTTTGTATTGGGTCAAAGAAACTACTGAGTCTAGCTGGAGTTTAGAAGAGAACAATGAAACAGCTCCCATAGACAAAAATGAAGAAAAGACAGAGAACAATGAAGAGGAGGAATATGAATGGATTTACAATGCCAAATGGATTGGTATGGACAAAGAACAAATAAAGGACATTGAACACAAATACCAAATCCAATTTACAGAGGACCACAGACTCTTTCTTCAAATCTTACACACCCTAGACCGCAAAGAACCCATCAGCTATACCACCTCATTTGAGGAGGATGCAGAAGTGATACACGAAGAACTCCCTTTTTTCTACAATTGGCATACTGACGAGGACGCCATTCAAAAGTATTTAAAGTGGCCTTATGACACTATTTTGCAAGATGTTCTTGGTTCCAATAATGTATGGCTTAAATCTTGGGGAAAACGCCCTAAAGACCAAGAGGCAATAACACAAATTTTCGATGCCTGGTATCAAAAAGCTCCCCAACTCATTCCTTTGACCAGTCATCGGTTTATGGTCAGTACACCTAAAACAATGGGCAATCCTGTTTTATCTGTTTATGGTTCGGATATTGTTGTTTATGGTTGGGACTTGAGGTTGTACTTGCTAAATACACTAGAATATTTTTTGGACTTAAATGATGTACTATTAAATAAAGATGGTGAAGTTGATGATTACATTCCCAAGAAAGAATGGGCAGATTTAAGAGCAAAAACTTATGAAGCATCCAAACAGAAAAACATTCCCTATTGGAAAGAAATGATTCTATTTTGGAGTTCTGGCTGGTCTAGTTTTGGTTTGCAATACCCCTACCCTAAAAATGGTCCAAACCCAATCACCCGAACCTACACCCCTGAAGATATGGATGAAGATGATCTACAGAAAAGATTTACTCCCTTCTAAGCAACGAAGCACCCCAACATCCCACCTACGCCCGATAGTAGTGAATACCCCGCAGTAAGGGCGAATTGCATTCGCCCAATACGAGGAGTAGCAACGGATAGCGGGGATCCCGATAAAATCGGGACAAACGAAGCCCCCAACGTTCCGTCCCATTCAAAAAAGTCATTTTTAATTAGTGCCTTCTTTTTCATTTCCTCCTTCATTTATCAAGGCTTTGTTTTCATCAAAAAACAGCACTTTATAAGGCTCTTCTAAGGGACTTGTAAGTACAACAGTATCTTGGAGTTCTTGTATCAATACAATGTCTATGGGAATTTCTTTGAGATAGTCTATTCCATCTACTTGAGCATACAAACACGCCAATATTGGAAATTCGCTTACTTTGGGAACTGCAAATTTATGGGTTTTGTACCGTTCATTTGTAACTAAATAGTGTGGTCTATCCAGTGTATCTTTTATTCTTGGGTGAAATACATCAATATCTACAATAGAATCATTGTAAGGGGTATCGTCTTCTTTGTAAATTAAGGTGCTAACTTTGTTAAAGTCTGGATACTGTCTATAGTATTCATGCTCTAAAGATTCCTTACTTTCTGAATTATACCTGGCTTGTCCCACTGTTAAAGGATTGATTCCTGTCATCTTTTTAAATTGATAAGCCATCAAACCGCCATAATAGGCTGTGTCCTCACGAATGTGACCATATCCCACATGGGCGACCACCTTTGCCAAAGAATCTTTTTCAAAAATTTGGGCAATACATTTTGCTTGTGCCAACTCCCTATTTTTTATCCTTTCGGCTCCTTCTCCTTTCTTTTTAGCCCTATCATGTGGCAACACAGTATACCCCAAAGATAAGGCATAACGAATCATATTGGCAAACTGAGGTTCCCTTGGATAGAAGCCCGTTTTTATCACTGGTCTTCCTCGAAACTCCAAGCTATCTACTTCCTCCTTCATTCCCTCCAAACTTAAATAGCGGTAACCCAATTCATACAAGTCTTCTAAGAAATCTGCTGTATAAATTCGATGTTCTGGACGGTGGTGTGCTTCGTTAAAAATTACCAAAGAGGTATTGGAAGCACCTTCCAAAACATAAGGGTACGCCTCTTTTAACTCAAATTTACTCAAGGTCAAAACTGAGTCTCTCTTTGAGCTTTGAAATTTTTGATTGTCCGCTTTTATCGCCTCTTTGTATTCACCTATAAAGGAGTAAAACCAAGCCATAGGACTACACTTACTCAAGGCAGTAGAGTCCAAACAGCCAGCAAATTCCGTTTCAATTTCTTCGGGATATTTATAAAACAATCCTTCCTCTTCTTCAGAAACAAAGGTGTAATGGCTAAAGCTGTAAAAAGTTAAAATGAGAAAAAACAGTATATAGTATTTCATCTTTGTCTATGAAATGAAAGTATTATCAAATAAGCAAGCAATATAGCCCATTTGAACAACAAATGCAATATTAAATCCCAAATCTTGAATTTTCAATCTTGAATTTTCAATCTTAAATTCACATACATCACTCACACAAAAACATATAACTCCCGTCCTGATTGCCCAAGTCGATGTTTCGGACAAATTGTTGCAATACCCGACCCGCTTCGTCCTTTAAATCAATGTAGACCGTTCCTGGCAAGCTATGGCGAATGTTCCGTACTTCATCAGTCATCCCACAAAATCCCGCTTTGACGATGTACAAATAATTATCGAATGCGCCTTCTATTACACCCTCCATCCTAGAGTGTCGAATGCTCACCCTCCCCTTTTTGAGATGGGGAAAAGCAATGAACAAACAGCCTCGATTTTCTTGTACTGTATTGCCCAGAATACGGTAGTATTTTTGAGTAACATTGTGGGTCGCATTGTGAATTTCTATTTGGTACAAGCCCGACTCTTGAATAGACAAGTTTATGGTCTGAATACGGTTGTCATAATCGTAATTGTATTTTGCCAATTGAATGAGATAAGAGTCCGCTAAGACCTCCTTGGTCGTCAAATTGATTCGAACCGAAGAAAAATTCTGATAGTCGGGCGGATTGACTGAAGGTGTCAATGGCAAGGTACTGTTGAAATGAGTTGTGCCAGAAGACAAATTCGTAATCTTGATTTGTAGTTTTTCTTTGTTGAGCGAGTGGAGTTTTTTGCCCTGCGCCCACTCGGATCCATTCTCGAAAGTCTCGTATAAATAAAATTTGAGATTGCAAATGTATTCGCTATGTAGGAAGTAATTGTAGGCATACATCCAGGTCTTGACTCCTTTTAAAATGCGACAATCGAACAATTCTTGTTGGTCGAGCCATTTTCTCGCAGGCAAGCCCTCCACTTTGGGAAGCAATTGTTCGATGATTTGGTAAAACAATTCTTTGGTCGGTCGCAAGTTTTGGTCTTGTTCCAACAAAGCATAATAGACCGTATTGAAGGTATGAGAAAAATAGCCTTGGTGTGCTTGTTGGTAGGCAACATTCAACTTTTCGTAGGCAACCTGAACCAGTTGATAGCGCTCCAAATCCAATTCCATTCCCCCTTGGGAAGACTGTAGATTGGTTGTAATCAGGTTTTTATTGATTCTAAAATCGTAGTCCCAACCCAAGATGCTGTTGTGGCGTTTATTGGGTGGAAAAAACACTTTGCCTTCCTCTGACTGCATCGCCAAATGAATGACCTCCACACTTGCTCCCATTGCAAACATTTCCTCCATCATTTCGGTGTTTTCGTCATAGCACCAATTTTTGTCACAGGCAAACAGGAGCTGCTTGCGTTGGGCGTGAATCCATTCGTGTACCAAGTTCTCCGTTTCATCTTTTAGAGAAAGCGTATTGCGAGACGGCACATAGAGTTCGATGCGTTGGGTTCGACCAATTTCGATGGTCGCAGGCAAGGCACTTTTGCCATAGACCTTTTCGACCAAGGGAAGGAGAAAACGAAATTTCTCTTGATAAGCCGCAATCTGTTCAGGTGCAAAACCGCTGTCTTTTTTGAAGCTAAAACGGGTATCGTATTTGCCCAACTTTTGTACATTATTGGTTTTCAGCTTTTGTTGAACGACTGTTCCGTTTTTATTGTCCTTCATCGACCACAGGCTCAGTACAATTTCCTTTTCCCCTTCTTTTAAGGGCAAAGCATCCACTGCAAAGCTAATGGTACTGCGTTCGTGTTTACCAAGGGCTTGAAAAATGTACTTTTTGGACAATTTAAGTACCGCTTCCCCATCCATCACAGAGGTTACGGCATAGTATACCCAATCGACACTCATTGGGTCTTTTAGCTCAAATCGGACAATGCAACTGTAGGGCAAATTGTTTTGTACCTCTACGATTTTGGGTGTGGGGAGCATAAATTTATTGGTTCGTTACTAATTAAGAGACGAAAATAAAAAAGCCCAGAATATTTCTGGGCTTCTACTAACATAAAATAATATAGTGTTTAAAACTTGTTTCTCGTCATCAACCTTTCTTTATGCCTCTTGTTTAGGCATTTCTGGTACATTGTAGTAAAAACGCTCACTCACAATCTTGTCATCTTTCCACTGTTGAACAGCCACCTCTTCCATTTTCATTCTGTGACCATTTTGGAAAGTACAATCTACCCAGCTCTCTACACAACATACGCCAGTTTCTTCATTGGCAGTAATTGCTCCAACTCCAGAACCATGCCACTCTTTGATGTTACCTTGCCATTGTTGGATCGCATCTCTTTGCGCCTCTTTGCCATTTCTCACATCTCCAGTGGCTTCAGTAACAACTACATTCTCATCATAAAATTGCTCAAAAGCTTCCATCATCTGTCCCTGACCCATCATTTCATACAATTTACTAGCTTTTTCTAAATAACTCATTTGTAAAGATTTAAAAGGTTGAATAATGAATGTTCTTTGACAATTTTTGGAGAGTGATTTTTGAACAAACAGTAGGAAGCCAAAGGCGACTGAATGGCTTGTTTAAAAATTAGCTCTCTTCAGCAAAAAGTGTCAAAGAATGATAAAGTGATACAAATTTCTGAAAAAAAAAGAGCTAATTTGTTTAAGAAATGTTAATTTATTGGGCAATCTATTAAACATAACAGACAAATTTTGAGTAATATTTATCATTTGGGTATAAGGAACTTTTTTGACTTATATATTGTTGAACGGGATGAATTAAACTACTATAAATGGAATTGATACCAGCTTTGTTATTGGGAATTGGATTGAGTGCAGCGGTAGGTTTTAGGATTTTTGTTCCCTTTTTATTGATGAGTTTGGCAAGCAATATGGGCTTAATGGAATTGAGTGCAGGAATGACCTGGATGGGCTCGACTCCTGCCCTCATCGCTTTTGCAACTGCCACTTTATTAGAAGTTGGTGCTTATTTTGTCCCTTGGCTCGACAACTTATTGGACAGTGTCACCACTCCAGCCGCTTTTGTAGGCGGAACCGTAATGATGAGCAGTGCCATAGTCGAAATGGACCCATTGATGCATTGGGCATTGGCGATCATCGCAGGAGGTGGAACGGCTGGCATCATCAAAGGCGGCACTTCGACCACCCGTTTGGCATCTACTGCCACCACAGGAGGCCTTGCCAATCCCTTATTAGCAGGGACCGAAATCATTGGCGCAGTGGGCTTATCCATTATGAGTATGTTCATTCCCATTGTAGCAGGCGTCTTAGTCTTATTGACAGTCACTTATGCCCTTTGGCGCATCGTCCGTTGGAGACGTAGTCGAAGGTTGGCGTAACTTAATTGTGAGTTATAAATGGTGAATTATGAATTGGGCAAACGACTTTCCATTTATAATTTATAACTCACCATTTATAATTATTTTATGGGGCAACGTCTGTGGTTCATGGCTAAGTTTTATCTGGTTAACCAGCGCGTGTTTTAGGCTTCGTACAAGCGTGCATCTACCCGCTCATCCTGCACTTCTAAACCCAGAACATTACAAAAATGAAATATCTAAACCTACTATTTTTGCTATAGAGTAATTCATTGGATCATTTTGATTCCAATGTATGTTTAGGAGGTATACAATTTAAGTCCTTGCAACGAAGGGCTAAACAAACTAAACTACGCCTGATAGCAATGGAAAGCCCACAGCGGGACTTCCACAGGCTCAGTCTCTTTTGTGGTCAAACTTTCGTTTTGGGGTTTTGCTTAGTGAGTCTGTCGAACTGAAGCGAGGACTTAGAATGGATAGCAGGGACTCGACTTGCAAACGAAGCCTCCAACATTCCGTCCCTTAAAAAATAATTTTAGGCAAATTTCTATTTAACAATAAATAAGGTATCTAACTATAACATTCTGCTACATCGACCTATTTAACAATAAATACATTATCCCCCAGAAACGTTTTCCACCACTATGCCCGCTCCCAAACCAGCTCCTCCACTGATGCCTGCTACCCCAAACTGCACGCCTCTGCGCTCCATTTCGTCCATAAGCGTGGTGGTAATCATTGCTCCACTGGCTCCTTGAGCGTGTCCCATTGTCATCGTTCCACCATTGACATTGAATTTGTCTGAATCAATTTTTAAATCTCTTTGATACTTGAGACAGGAAGCCGAAAAAGCCTCTGCAAAATTGTGTAAATCAATGTCCTCCACCTTTAAACCAGCCTTTTGTATGGCGTTGAGCATCGACTGTTGCCCACCCAATAACATAATGATGGGCTCACAAGCAGTACTGTCGAAAGCTCGAATTTTGGCTCTTGGTTTTAGTCCCAAAGCCTTTCCCTTTTCTAAACTTCCAATGAGCAATACACTTGCCCCGTCTGCCATAGTTGGAGAATTGCCTACATGGTGTAGGTACTCTAGTTTTTCCAACTGCGGATAACGCTCTTTTATTTTTGCCTGAATATTGGGCGTCATAAAAGCTTGAAAGACAGGATCAAATCGTTTCAATTTTTCGGCTGTGGTATTGGCTCGAATGCATTCGTCTAGCTCCAAAACTGTTTCTCTTGCTTGATTGGAAATGGGAATCAATGATTTTTTAAAATGTCCATTGGCAGTTGCCTTTGCAGCTCTTTGGTGTGATTGAACGGCATAAGCATCTAGCTCGTCTCTATTGAATCCTTCGAGGCTGGCAATCAAGTCCGCAGAAATGCCCATAATGGTGTAATTGGTTTTAACCGTTACATCCTTGTCAGCAAACCAAGCTCCCTGGTCCGAAAACATAGGAACTTGTGACAACATTTCTATACCTCCCGCTACGACCATATCCGACAAACCCGCTTGTACTTTTGCATAGGCTAAACCAATGGCAGTCAATGCCGATGAACAAAAAGTATTGACGGTCATTGCATCTATATGATCGCCCCATCCATGATACAAACTTGATATTTTTGCAATATTCGCCCCTTGACCTCCCACTTGTCCCACACAACCCAAAATAAGAGAATCGATGTCTTTAGAATCAATGCCATTGCGTTTCTCCAAAGCAGCATACAATTGCGACAATAAATTGATTGGTTTGATGTTTGCCAATGCTCCTTTTTCTTTAGAGCCTTTCCCTCTTGGCGTTCGGACTGCATCAAATATGTATGTTTCCATTTTTAAATTTAAATCATATCTATTGAATAAATTAAAGGTGTCACCTTTTTGCGTAAGTACAGGCTAGATAAACAGAAAAAACATCTATAAAGGTGGCACCTTTATTTAATAGTCTGAGCTTGTCGAATGAACGAAACCTGAGCTTGTCGAAGGTTAGCTAAACATTCTATCTCCATCGACCCAACAAGCGTGGAAACCCAAAGGCACTCTTTGCGGCAATAAGATTCTAGCCAATGGCTCCTGATCTATGTTTTGCGCATCCAAAATGACCACTTCCGATTTTTCGGTACTGGCATCGGTGACAAAGCTGATGACATAACCATCGTCTTCGGATTGTGCATTGGGTTTGGGAATGAAGGGCGACTCGCTACCCGATTTGTTTTTGCCATATTCATATACTGTTGAGGTATTTTTCTCTGTATCATACTTTACAATGGCATCAAAGCGCAGTGCCTCTGAAGTTTCGAGTCTTTGATTGTAGGCGTATCTAGACTTGCGCCCCAAATAACGACTGTTCATCAGAGGAAACTCCGTACCCAAATCGTCCAAGCGGGATTCTTTGGTTTCTCCTGTTTTTAAATTAAAACGATAACGATGCAAATAAGCTTTCAATCTCAAATAAGCATTGAGTTTTTCCACAGCTGACGAACCTTTGGGCAATTCTTCCTGTGGGGTGGGTTCTAGATTGACACAACAATCCATCACAATTTCGTCGCCCTCTTCCCAACAATTGATGGTATGATAAATATAGCAGGGTTCTGCTTCAAACCAACGTACTTCATCGGCATTGCCAAAGCGAGGAATGATGGCAAAACGACTGGGTAGGTCTTTTCTAAATGTAGGAATGGCTCGCCCTCTCTTCGCCATTGCATTTAAGTCATAAATGAGGGGCAAATCCATCAAGATAGAATAGTTTTGGGTAATGCCCATATCGTGTGGGATACGCGGACCAGGTGTGGGAATTTTGGTAAAATGCTTGACCGTTCCCGTTCCATTGACAACGCCATATGCCAAATAGGAAGCTGTCAATTCGTAGTCAAAGAACATCATTTCATTGGTATGTTCATCCACTTTGACGTGTGCCATTGCCTTGGAGCTTAGTGTTCCATTGTAGTTTTGAATGCCTTTGGTTTCAAGTGTGATGGGATCAATTTCGTACAAATCCCCACACATATACCAACCTGCCAACAATTTGCCATCGTGAAATCCAACGGCTGTATTGGCAGTATCTTTTAGTGGCACTCCCCTATTCCAAGGCCGCCCCATATTGGCTGCCAATTTGCCCAACAATCCTTGCCAAAGCGATTCTCCCGCTTGTTCTTCCTCCACAAAATTATTGGTTCTGATCCAGCGGTTGCGGTAGGTGGCTTTGCCGTTTTCCAATTGCAAAGCGTGCAACATTGCATCTCCGTCGAACCAATGGTAATGTCCTTTGGGTTCAAATTTGGGATTCGGACCATTCCGTACATAGACTCCATTGATGTCTTTGGGAATTTCTCCAATTACTTCTAAATCGCTTGCGACTATTTCCTCAAATATGGGGGCATAGGCTCCCAGTAAATAAGGATTGCCCGCTTCTAGGGCATAATTCATTATGGCATTTTTCATCTATTTATTTAATTTTTAAAACCCTATGACAAAACTGGCAACAGTGGTAAAACTGCCACCAATGTTCAATATCCCTACATTTTGGGCTCCCTCCACTTGATAGGCTCCTGCTTTTTTGGCTGTCTGTTTGTAGGCGTCTAGTAACATTCGAACTCCTGTAGCTCCTACGGGATGCCCTGCTCCTATCAATCCACCACTGGGATTGACGGGCAAACTGCCTTTAAAATCAATGTCTCCATTTTCGATGATTTTCCACGCCTCCCCTGCCTTACTCAATCCAAAATGTTCTAGGGCAACATATTCTGTAATGGTAAAGCAATCGTGGGTTTCAATGACATCCAATTGATTGGCATCTTCTAAACCAGCTCTACTTATGGCATCTTGAATGGCATCATATAAATGTGGGAAGGGATAAGCTGTCTTTTTGCTTTCTAGCAATTTGGTATTTAAGGAGATGGGAGCTGTTTGATGTCCCCAGCCTTTTATGTAGGGTATTTCTTCCAATTTTAAATTGCGTTTTTGGGCATAGGCCTTAGTAAATTGTTCTGAGGCAAGAAACACTGTTGCACTTCCATCCGTTATTCGTCCACAATCTGATTTGCGCAAACTTCCTTCGATGAGTGGATTGATGTTAGCATCTGTTCCAAAATGTTCTGGGGTCATTTCCCACTTTCTTGTTTGGGCATTGGGATTGCGTTGGGCGTTGGCATAATTAATTTGGGCTATACTCGCCAAGTGTTCCTCTTTTATCCCATAACGCTCTTGGTAAAACTCTTTGACTTCAGAGAAAATATATACCCAAGGATAATTGGCTTCTTGGGCTTCATGTCCTACCCAAGCGGCGGCACCCAAATATTCCCCAGCTGTTTTGCCATCTACATTTCGCATGAGTTCTACCCCTGTCACTGCTATCAAATCATAACAAACTGCTTCGATTTCTCGCATAGCTGATAAAATCGCCATACTACCAGAGGCACAAGCTGCTTCGTGACGCATAGAAGGTATGCCAAGCAATTCAGGAAAAGATTGAACCAATACTCCACCCAACTGCCCTTGCCCACAAAACAATTCTCCTACAAAGTTGCCAATGTGGATGCTTTGTATATCTTTTATATCCAATTGGGTATTTTTGAGGGCTTGTTCAAAACTCTCTTTCATTAAAACGCCTATCTCTGTACCTTGCTTGCTCCAGTTATGCGCAAAGTCTGTCTGCGCTCCACCTAGTATGTATACTTTTTGTTTGCTCATATATGATTGTACAATGTGCTACTGAATAGGGTAAAAATACGAAAAATAAGTGGGAGGCAAAAAGCCCTCAAAAACATTGATGGAAAAATGTAATTTTTTTCGGCTGCTCCTTGCCCTATCTTTGAAGTATCAAACACAAACAATGATAACAACACATATTTGAAACTAATTCTTTTAACAATTTAAACAACTAATATCATGAAAAATTTTCAAAATCAAACAACTAACAACATCAACGATTTTCAGAACTGGACTTTGAAGCAAGAGCAAATTCAAAAAGTGCAAGGTGGTGCAGCCGCTGTCGGATCAGCACTTGGGCTTGGTGGATATACTGAAGAAGCAGCTCTTGGTGGCTCTAATGATCCTGACATTGATTTGTTAGGTGGTTCTAATGACCCTGATATTGATTAAAATAGCCATACTTAACAAGAACAACAACACACATTAACAGCAAAAACACATTTTTTTAACAATTTAAACAACTAATATCATGAAAAATTTTCAAAATCAAACAACTAA
>JAHDIA010000093.1 GCA_020631035.1 Chitinophagales bacterium
AGGGGAGAGTTTATTATAATCTGGATTGTTTTCAATTTCGTATTGGAATATAAGCTCAAAGGTTTTTTGTGCTCTTTGGATGTCTTGTCGTATAGGTTTTTTATAATGATCGGTTATTTTTCTACACCAGTCCAATGCTTTGGGGTATTCCTCAAGTGCAAAATATAGAATGGATAGATTGTGATAAATAACAATGATGTTTTGTAGGGTCAAGTTAGATTTGTGTGCATTGAGTTCTTTTTCCATTGTTTCCCCTAAATCGGATGCATTGTCAAAATCGTAAGTTTTGAAAAGATATAAGAGTTTGTTACTACTACTTAAATGAAAGCGCATTGCTTTGTCTCTTGGCGTTTCTACTTCCGTTGTACTCATAATATTGATGATTTCTGGCAAATCTTCATACCTTTTATTGCGAATAAGGCCACTACACAAATTGTTTAAAGCTCTGAGGTATCTTGTATAGTTTGCTTCTTTTATTAGAGGGAAGGTATTATACAAATCCAATAATTTTTGATTGCTTAAAAGTGCGTGAGTGGGCGTTTTTAAAAGTTGATTAAGAAGAGATTCTATCAAAAAGTACAGTTTTTGTAGTTGAAAAGAACTGTGAAAGTCAATGTCTATGGCTTCCAGCTCTTTTTGCAAGGCCAAGGCCTTTTGAGTTGCTTGTGTATTGTCTTTTTGAAGATTGTTTTCTTTGCTTTGTAAAAAGAAAGCTTGGTCGTAAAGATTGAGCAACGAAAAATGGGTTGATATGAGCTTTATGGCAAGTTTTTCAGTTTCTTGTATTTCTTTGGTCAAACAGTTTATGTCATCATTTTTAGATTTGGTACGTAAATACAATAGTCTTTCATAATCAGATACCTTTAATAATTCAAGAGGTCTATCATGATCAAATGCCATTTTTTTCCATTTTGATATATATAGTTTGCATTTATCATATAAGCCTTTTTCATACAGTATTTCAACATTTTGCCTAAGACAATGAAGTTGATTGTCCAAATTTTTTTCTTTGAGTTCTCTGAGGCTTCTTAATATATTACTATACAGTTGATTTTTTAAGCGGGTTAAGTTGGGAAATTCCTTCTTTAGTTTTTCCTCATCATATTTGTCTTGCTTTTTGATAGCATCGAATAAAGCTGCATAATTGTTTTGTTTTCCAATGATATGACGTTTAGAAAAATTGGTAAAATGTCTTTTTTCACTAGGAGTTAATGCTTTTATTAAAGAATATACATCGTTTTTTGAATTATTTGATAATGTCATAAGTTGAACGGCGCTTTTAGATAAGTGTTTGATAATCAGTCTTTTGTGTTTGATTGGTTTGGTTTTTAGTAGCTATTACTTTGAATTTTTCGACTTTTTTGGTTTGTAGGGAGTGCAAAAGTAGGTTTTCTTTGTATTGAAAAACAACCAGATAAAGCAAATAAGTAGTTTTTAATGCCAATGGGAGGTTCTCAACAATGACAACACAACATACATTTAAAACAACTATTTTTTAACAGACCATCGATTAAAAATGGCATAAAAAGAGCTTATTCCAGTTATTTTGGCAGGAGATCCTATCTCCCACAGAAGGATTTCCTGCTATATCTGAAAATTCAATGAATAATACAACATTAAAATTAGAAAATTTTCTCAATAGATAAAAAGGAACAATATTTATCTAATTCACATAAAACTATTGAATATGTCATACATTCCCTTTGCATTGGAGTTGTTTTATAGAGGAGGAACCACAAACTATTTCATAAAATTTGAACAAAGAAAGCCTGAAGAAGGAGGGGGATTCAAAATGATTGGTACTACAGATATAGTAGATGCTTATTCACCTATTAGTGTCTTTATAGAAAGTGACCAATATTATCGTTTGAGTAGTGTTACCCAATCACCAACTTCAGTGAAAATTATAGATACTGATATAACAAGAGTACAACAATTGGGTAGTTATCCATTAAATCATTATCTCAAACTAGAGAAGGGGACAGGAGTATTTAAAGTTTTAGAGCCACAAGCTGGAGGAAGTGGAGGAACTGAAAAAGCTAGTCACGCTTATGGAACACTCTTTAGAATTCATTCAGGTCAGATACAAATTGTAAAAGTCCAAGCTTTACACAGTTTTACTATGAATTTGGGGGATAAGCAAATCAACAAAAGTCTATAAATAAGGGTTTGGTGACAATTTTTGGGGATTGGAGAATGAAGTGCTTATTGAACAAATAGTAGGGAGTCAGAAGCGACTGGATAACTTGTTTAAGAACTAGCTCTTCTGCAAAAATGGTCAAAGAACATAAATAAGTAAGTAAATATAACCTTTAGTTTTTAGTATTCGTCAATTTTTAGGTAGATTGACTTGGTTAGGCAAGAGTCCATTCTACTAATCAACAATGGGCAATTCATTGCCCATTGTTCTACTTGCAGCAGTATTTCATTGCCTTTTTAGTATTAGACAAATTATGAAAAATAATTTTAAGTAAAGGGCTTTCCACATCCAACAAACTACATAAAGCAAATAAGGCAAAAATTTAAAACATCATACCTTCATCAGCAAAGCTGAAATAGCCTGAGTTGGTGATGATTAGATGGTCTAGGACTTTAATGTCCAACAAACTTCCTGCTTGTTTAACTTTTTTGGTTAACTGCTTGTCTGCTTCGCTTGGTTGTAGATTCCCCGATGGGTGATTGTGGGCTAGAATCAGCGAAGAGGCAAGCAGTTCTAGCGATTTTTTAAAAATGATTTTCACATCGGCTACAGTGCCCGCCACACCACCAATACTGATGCGTTCACCTTTAATAATGCGATTGTTACGGTTGAGCATCAATACCCAAAACTCTTCGTGTGGCAAGTCACCAATCAAGGGCTGAAAATAACTATTTCCATCCATACTACTCTTTATTTGATTGCGCTCTAATGCCTTACTCAACTGCTTGCGACGTCCCAATTCTAGGGCAGCCACTATGCTTATGGCTTTGGCTTGTCCTATACCTGGTATTTTGCAAAAATCACTGATGCCAAACTGTGCCAATTCTTGCAAATTGTTGTCTGCCAAATCCAATATCTTTTGGGCAACTGCAATGGCACTTTCTTTCTTGGTTCCAGAGCCAATCAAAATGGCAATCAATTCTGTATTGGTCAGTACAGCCCTCCCTTTTGTCAACATCTTTTCTCTTGGGCGATCTTCCACAGCCCAAAATTTGATACCATTCTTTTTGTATTCCATACTTATACAATGCAAAAAAACAAAAAAGCCTGTGTCCTTAAATTAGGACACAGGCTTTTGTTCAAAGGGATGCTGTCAAACAGCACCCAAAGAAGAAATTATTCTATCACAATGAATTAACGTATTTTGTCAATTTTGATTTTTTGTTAGCAGCATTGTTGGGATGAATGATGTTTTGTTTTGCCAATTTGTCAATCATAGCCACTACTTTTGGAAGCATTTCTTGTGCTTCACTCTTGTTTTCAGTTGTACGCAATTTACGGATTGCATTTCTGGTAGTTTTGGCATAATATCTATTGTGCAATCTTTTCTTTGCAGATTGTTTGATTCTTTTTTTTGCTGACTTATGGTGTGCCATAATTTTTTTGTTTAAATAATTTTAGTTACAAATTGCGTCATTGTGCAATATTAAGAGCGCAAAATTATAATTATTCCCTCAATGTACCAAAAATAAGCCTAAAATATTCACAAAATATTGACATTAAATCCTTGTAACTCTTGAAGTAAACGAGCAATCGGTAGCCCCAAAACATTAGTATAACTACCTTTAAGGTATTCCAAACCAACCAATCCAATCCATTCTTGTATGGCATAACTCCCCGCCTTATCATAGGGTTGGTATTTTTTTACATAATGCTCAATAACAGCATCACTCAACTCATAAAACTTGACCTCACTGATTACACTAAAGGTTTTTTGCGTCTCTTGGGTCAACAAACTAACCCCAGTAATGACTTCGTGTACCTGATCCGAAAGCATTCGTAGGGTAGTGGTGGCGTCTTGTGCATCTTTGGGTTTCCCTAAAATCTTATCTTTCCAGACAACCACTGTATCAGCTGTAATGATGAGTTGGTCAGATTGCATATTGTCCACAAATGCTTGTGCTTTTAATTTTGCCAAGTACTCTGCCACTTCCGACTGTGGCAAATCATCAGGAAAAATCTCTTCTATTTCCTTGGTCTTAACCTCAAATTCTAGCCCCGCTTCTCGCATCAACTGGCTACGACGGGGTGACTTACTCGCCAGTACAATCTTATAATTCTTAGACATGCTGCGAAGTTAGCAATATTTGTTAGATGGTGCAACGTCATTGGTTTATGGCTGCGTCTTGGTCAGGTTAGCCAATGTCCCAATTTCATCGGGATACAAGCATTCATCCACTTCGTAGAGACGCACGGCTGTGCGTCTGAACAGGAACCGCCGAACAGGAACCACAAAAGCAAGGCGTGAAGCGGATAGAAAAACGAAAAAACGAAGGACAAAAAGAACCGATATTACGCCCGATAGCAATGGAAAGCCTTGTGTAGGGGGGGCCGATGCAATCGGAATGTGTCAGCCCACAAGCTTGGAATGAATAGCGGGGACACATGATACAAACGAAGCCCAAAACATTCCGTCCAAAAAAGAATCCTGAATTTCCAATCTTAAATTTTACCCCCCCCTCAATTCACCGAAAAATACAAAAACGCCAAATACAAAATACCCGCCATCATAATGAGCTTGATGATATTACTAAGCCGTTTGAAATCTCTAGATTTATCGGCTTTAAACAATTCGATGATGAGGTAAAACAGGGGCAATTGGACAAAGGTGAAAATGAGCCGAATGGCAGGCACTTGATAAAACGCCAGCCCTTGTGATTCGGAAAACTGCCCAGCCAATTTGATTTGATAAACAATCAAACAAGCAATGACTACAACGGTTAAAAAAATCACCAAATTTTTGGTGCGATGAATGCCCCAAACAATGGGAACGGTACGACAGTTGTCGAGTCGGTCGCCCTTGATGTCTTCCATATCTTTGACCAATTCTCGAATGAGCGTCATTAAGAAAGCAAAACCCGCATATGCCCAGGCAAAATACAAGATGTACTCAAAAATCTCTATCATTCGAGGCTTGAGCTCTGTAAAAAGACTCTGCTCATAATAGATGACTGTCAATACGACCATTGCGGTCAAAATGCCGACTACTATATTGCCAATCAAGAAGGTTTTTTTGAGCCAGGTATTGTACAACCACAAAAGTGCCATACTAACTATATGAATGAATCCCAGGTACCAACAGTTGACCTTAAATGCCAGATAAAATCCAATACTTATACCAATAGCGCTCAAGATAAAGTGCCAGATAATGGCTCTACGCTTGCTGATACTACGCCCAATGATGATGCGTTCAGGTTTGTTGATTTCGTCGGACTTAACATCAAAATAGTCGTTGATGATGTAGCCAGCCGCAGCGACCAAAACCGTAGACAAAACCAAAAGAGCAAACTCGCCATTACTCAATGAGCTTTCGACGGCAACAAAGCCATTTAGATAGATGGGCATAATAAGACAGAAACGCAACAATAGTTGGGTGAGCGCAATGTATACCAAATTGAGCCAACGACTAAGGCGAAGAAAGTCAATGAGTACTTGCATAAATTAAGTATTGGTGTTCAGCTAGTCTCTGATTTTTGAGGAAAAGGCATCCAGTGATTGTTGAGTTTGAGTACCTTTTCGATGACATCTCGCACACAACCTCTGCCCCCTTTGATAGGAGAAATATAATCGGCAATGCGTTTGATTTCTTCGGCAGCATCTGAAGGACAACAGGCTAGTCCCATTTCTTGCATAATTTCATAATCATTGATGTCATCTCCAACATAAAGCATTTCTTCTTTTTTCCAGTCAAATTCATAGAGTAGTTCTTCCAATTTGGCTTTTTTGTCGTGAATGCCAATGTGAATGTTGCGAACGCCCAAGCCTCTAAGACGTTGGACAACGCCTTCTGATTTTCCACCAGTAATGATGACAATTTGGTATCCTTGGTCTAATGCGATGCGCATTGCCATACCATCTCTTGCATGCATAGTACGCAACAAGGCTCCGTCAGAAGAAATGATTAAGGTGCCATCAGTCAACACCCCATCGACGTCGAAAAAGAAAGTACGGATAGGTTTGAAACGGCTGAGTAGTTTGTCTGAGTTCATTGTTATTATTAGTGTGAAAAAATTAAATTTTTCTATATTTTATGGGAGCAAATGCTCTGTTCTCCGTCGCTACTTATTTGCCCGCTATTCGCTTTTACTCCTCCTCCCAATTTAATTGGGAGTGCGGGGTAACCGCTACTATCGGGGCTATGTTACAAGGTACACTTGCATTCGCAGAATATGTTTTCTGTTTGTGATACCTATTCACAATACTTTGAGTAATACTCTTGTAAATCGCTTCGTATTGCGGATTTTCAATCAAAGATAGGTGTTTTTTTAAGGTCTTTTCATCATTTCTTTTGGCGGGACCTGTTTGTACCTCAAAAGGTGGATTGCTCAAAGCCTTCCGAATGGTCTCTTTGATGAGTGGGTGGAGGATTTCAAAAGAAACTTGGTGTTTGTCACAAATGTCATTGGAAATGCCCAATAAGTGATTACAAAAGTTGTTGACAATGACAGCCGCCAAATGCAAGACCTCTCTTTGCCTATCATCAATTAAGAAAATGTTGTCATTAATGCTTTGGGCAAGTGCTTTGAGTTTGTCTTCGACCAACGGCTCATTGCTGTCAATGCAAAAAGGAATTTCATCCCAATTGGGTGGTACTTTAATGCTAAAGGTTTGTAGGGGATAAAAAGAACCATATTGGTCTTGATTGTTCAAGTTTTCGATGCTCATTGAGCCAGAAGTGTGGGCGACAATCCCGTTTTCTACATTAAGTTTCCTAGAAACTTCGGAAATGGCATCATCTTTTACAGCAATGATAAAAAAGTCGGCAGTGTGTACTATTTGGGATAAGTCATTTTTACCAGTAGCATTCACTTTGTCGGCAAGTATTTGCGCTTTTTCCAAACGACGGCTAAAGACTTCCAAGATAGTATGTCCCTTATCAAAAAGTATTTGAGCCAGATGTGTTCCCACATTTCCAGCTCCAATGATGACAATTTTTTTGGACTCAAATGTATCCGCTTTCACAATTTATGCGACTGTTTTTAGTAATGTTGAAAAAATAGGATTTCGATTTTAGGCAAAGAAATTTGTTGATATATGAGGCAAAAAGCGCACTGGGCTGGCACTCCAGTCATAGCAGCGCTCTGATGAGCATTTTAACTGGTCCGACACTTCGGACATAGATCGGAAAATGTCGCACTGGGCTGGCATTCCAGCATAAAACGATAGTTTATTATTTTAGCATTACTTTTTCAACACCTTTGCCAACAATTTACTCTCTTTGTTGCGTTGGAATATACTCATAAAGAAACCAAAAGTCATAACAAGGCAACCCAACCAGAGCAAGTTGATTCCAGGAAAGACCATTGCTTTTAAAATAACATAATCTGTTTTTTGAGCAGTTTCTACCACATTCAATTTGACTTTTCCCGCTTCTGGCATAACCTTGTCAAAGGTGATTTCCATTCCCAATTCTTCTATTTGATCTGGAATTTTTTCTTCAATATTTCCACGAATGTAATAAATGGGTTCAGCATTAAAACTTTGGTTGAGGGTTTTGACCAACAACTTTGCTCCAACAACTATATCATTTGGAGCAGGCATATAGTCAGGATGAACAGGATTGGTATTGAGCTGTTGCAAAATGATGAGGGCTTGATTGGTCACAGCCGTATCTCCCAATGCCAATTCATATTCTTTAAAACTTTGCTCTGCTTCTTCCTCTTGGGCACTTTTATCAGGCAAAGATGAGATATAGGTAAATATGTCCTTGGTCCAATAATGTTTGGTTGAAGGATTGCTAATCAATCCCATTTTGGGGTTTATTTGAGCATAAGGTTCTAATGTAAAGGATTCAGTTGGCTCATCCTCATATTTCTCTTTTCGTTCGTATTTAATTTCGTAATAAGTATCTTGTCTGTCGGTGTAATTGTCAACATAGGTCAACCAATAATCGCCCATCTGAATGGCTTGGTTTTTGGCGAGAAAGACATTCTCCATTTTTTGTTGTACATCAAATTGGTCACCATAATCTATACCCAAGTTGTTGAGTGAAATGACTTCTTTTTTGGCAGAAGAAATCAGTATACCCAATAGCATCAAACCGAACCCTATGTGTGCCACAGCAGAACCAGCTACTTTGATCTTCCCTTTGAGTACTTGGAAAATATAACCAGCATTGCCAATAATGGTAAACAGAGAGGCAAATAGCAAAAGGAAATAAGGAGATAAAAATGGAAACTCGATGGTATTGAATAAATTGATCTTATGAAACAAGTTAAAGTCTCCAAAATAAGCGATGACACCAGAAAACAACAAGGACAACAATGCCGCAGGAACTGCCTTTTTAAGCAAGGTCAAATAATTGCTCTTATATCTCAAAAACTGTGTAAGGGTAAGCAGTATGGCGGTAATGATGCCAAACCATATGCTGTAGCGATTGTAATGCGTAACAGGATCAACAATGACCGTATCTGTCCCAAATATTTTATTGATAACTGGTTGAGAGGTGTCTTTGGCAACGATGATGGCAAGTAAGGTCATCAATAAGGTTCCTACAAACAACCAGAACTCTTTAGAGTAGGTTGGTTCTTCCTTTTTTGGATTAGGCATTCTATGCCAACCCACTATCAACATAACTATAGAAATACCCACAAAAGAAAATAGGAAAACCAATAATTGTCCTGACATTCCCAAATCCACAAAAGCGTGTACCGAAGTATCTCCCAATATCCCGCTTCTGGTCAAGAAGGAAGAATACAAAATCAACAAGAAAGTCAATATAAAAAAGATGGCAGTGACACGTAAGGTTTGCCCCGAATGCTTGTAAGCCAATAGGGTATGAAAGCCACAAATCGAAATGATCCAAGGAACCAAGGAGGCATTTTCGACTGGGTCCCACGCCCAATAACCACCAAAGCTCAATGACTCATAAGCCCAAGCACCGCCCATCAAAATACCCACACCCAAAAGACAAGCAGAGAATACGCCCCATTTGAGTGTACGCAATACCCAATCTTTACCAAAATCGCCATTGCCCAAAGCCGCCAAAGTATAAGCAAAAGGCATAATGGTGGAGGCAAAGCCCAAAAACAAAACAGGAGGGTGAATCACCATCCAATAATTCTGTAAGAGTGGGTTTAGTCCGCTACCTTCAATACCTGATAAGTAATTTGGATTCAAAAAGGCAGGATTGGCAGGCATAAAATCTCTAATGAGTATAAACGGACTACTGCCTATTTTATAGCCAAAAAAGTAGATGCCAATCAGCATCGCAGCCAGAAAAATTTGTGTAAAACACAAAACTGCCATCACAGGGGCCTCCCAACGTTTGCCCGTAGCCAATACCACAAAGCCCAATACCATATTCCAAAAAGTCCAGAGCAGGAAACTCCCTTCTTGTCCTTCCCAAAAACACGAAATCATATAATACACAGGCAAATCGGAGGAAGAATGGCTGTAGACATAGTAATATTCAAAGTAATTGTTCCAAATAATATAGAATAGAATAACCACTATGCTCAAAACCGAAAAAGCGTGAAAAAGAAAGCCCAAACGGCCCATACGTCTCCAAGAAATGGCCTCATTATCCACCTGTCCAGCTTTTTGCGCATTGCTTTTTCTGGTGGAAATAAAATAAGAAATGGTTGCAAATAAGGCTGCAACCATACTCAATATCGTAAAAAAGTGTCCTAAATTGCCAGGTAATAAGTGTTCACCAATGTATTTAATTTCTTCCATATATTAGAAAGGGCTGTTTGTGGTCTTTTTCCTATTTAAGTAGTGTGCCATAATTAAGGTTACATTTTTGATCGGTCCGCCGAAGCGGAGTTTGTTTTTGAGCTTATACAATCGGACCGCCGAAGCGGGCGAAAAACGGAGCCCTAGCAGAGCTAAGGCGAGTATTTTCAACGCAGTAGAAGCCAAAAAGAAGCCATCATAAAATATTAAGATAAATTTGTCAGACTACTTATACTTTTATAATAAATATTTTGTAGGAGCAAATATTGGGTGCTTCGTCGCCACTGATTTGCTCGCTATCCGCTTTTACTCCTCCCCCAACTTAAGTTGGGGTGCGGGGTAACCGCTACTATCAAGGCTATTTTAATGTGTTCAGTCGCATTCGCAGACTACATTTTTAAGTCTGCGAAGTATACTCTTTTACCTCATACTCCTTTTGCTCCAACTTGCCATCCTCATATTTAGAAGGGCATTTCAACAAAATCTTGGTCGCAATGAACTCATCTCCCTGCATCATGCCATTCAGTACAATGTCTTCAGAACGTTCAAAGTCAGGAGGAGGAGGGCCATGATAAACAACCTTCCCTTCCTTTCCACTCTTATCTTTCAAGTAAAAAGCAAAGTAATTTGGATCTATCTCTGGATTGTAAACCAATTCTTTGTCCTTATTTAAGTGTCCTACCAATTGAAATATTGTTCCTTCATTACTGGCAGCTTTGTCAAATCCAGCATAACTGCTATAATTTCCAGAAGTACTAATAATGTACATAATGGCAGCACCAATCAAAAACAAAAGAGCTATATGTGACTTTTTCATGTGATTGCTTTCTTATAAAAACGCAAAACTAAGGTATTTGGTTGATTGTTCTTTGATTATCGTCAATCAAATATCAGAATGTCCGTTGGAAAACCTAAATAAACCTAAATAAAAGGATGAAAATTGCTATTTATTGAGGGATTCATTAATTTTGCATCGTTTTTAACAAAAAATTTAAACTCAAAAAAAATCATGAGCGAAGTAACAAAAAAATTGCCTTACAAAGTAAAAGATATTTCTTTAGCTGCTTGGGGAAGAAGAGAAATTGAATTGGCTGAGGCTGAAATGCCTGGACTAATGGCTATTCGTGAGGAGTACAAAGGGCAACAACCGCTTAAAGGTGCTAGAATTGCTGGATGTTTGCATATGACCATCCAAACAGCAGTTCTCATCGAAACATTAAAAGACTTGGGCGCAGAGGTGCAATGGTCATCTTGTAATATTTTTTCTACACAAGATCACGCTGCTTCTGCCATTGCTGATGCTGGCATCCCTGTTTATGCTTGGAAAGGTATGAACGAAGAAGAATTTGACTGGTGTATTGAGCAAACCATCTTTTTCCCTGATGGTCAACCATTGAATATGATCTTGGATGATGGAGGAGACTTGACAAATATGGTACTAGATCAATATCCTGAATTGGTCAAAGACATCAAAGGTTTGTCTGAAGAAACAACCACTGGTGTACACCGCTTGTACGAGCGTATGCGCAATGGTACTTTGCCAATGCCTGCCATCAATGTCAATGACTCTGTAACCAAATCTAAATTTGACAACAAATATGGCTGTCGTGAAAGTTGTGTTGATGCCATCCGTAGAGCAACTGACGTAATGTTGGCTGGTAAAGTAGCTGTAGTAGCAGGTTATGGTGATGTAGGAAAAGGTTCTGCTGCTTCATTACAAGGTTCTGGTGCTAGAGTAATTGTTACTGAAATTGATCCAATTTGTGCACTTCAAGCAGCAATGGACGGTTTTGCGGTTAAGAAAATGAAAAATGCCATCAAAGAAGCAGACATCGTGGTTACAGCAACAGGTTGTAAAGATGTGGTAAATGGTGAACATTTTGAGCAAATGAAAGATAAAACCATCGTTTGTAACATTGGACACTTCGACAACGAAATCGACGTGGCTTGGTTGAACGATAACCACGGAGACAGCAAAGTAACCATCAAGCCTCAAGTAGACAAATATACGGTTGATGGCAAAGACATCATTTTGTTGGCAGAAGGTCGTTTGGTAAACTTGGGTTGTGCTACTGGTCACCCATCTTTTGTAATGTCTAACTCTTTTACCAACCAAGTATTGGCACAATTGGAGTTGTGGCACAATTCAGATAAGTACGAAAACAAAGTTTACACTTTGCCAAAACATTTAGATGAGAAAGTAGCCCGTCTACACTTGGCTAAAATCGGTGTAGAATTGGAAGAATTGTCTAAAGACCAAGCGGATTACATTGGTGTAAAACCAGAAGGTCCATTCAAACCAGAATACTACAGATATTAATAGGTAGGGGCAGACCTATATGTCTGTCCAACCTAAGGGTATCCCTTGCAGAGACCCAATCAAAGAAAAACAAGATGACACTTTTGCTTGCAAAAGTGTCATCTTATTTTTTACAAATGTCGAATCTTCAATTTTAAGTTTTCAAGTTTTAATTCTTTTATCCACCACTCCCCGTTTCAGTCATCCCGATAAAATCGGGACTGCTTAACTCTTTATGCTTTGTTAATACAGCACACTAATCTTTCCCGCACATCCCAAGCTTCTAAAATTTTTATTTTTTCTGGATTTTACTATTGTAAATAAACAATTTTCAGACTACATTTGTCAACCAAATAAAAACCACTAAAGATATTCATTTATATAGATAAAAAGTGAACAAACATAAGGAGCAAATCAACGTTCCAGCTCAAGTGAGCCAGAACTCATACTTGGACTTAATAGACCAAACTTTTTACTTCCCTACATCCCACTTCAATTTAGAAGATGACCAGCTATTGTTTCATAACATCCCATTATTGCAAATGGCTGAAAAATATGGTACACCTTTCAAATTGACCTATTTGCCACATATTTCTGATCAGATCACTAGGGCGTGAAGTTGGTTTCAACAAGCAATGGACAAACACAAATACAATGGCAAATATGTTT
>JAHDIA010000830.1 GCA_020631035.1 Chitinophagales bacterium
CATTCATTAGTTAAATCTATATTTTTTTGGTGCAACGTCATTGGTTTATGGCTACGTCTTGGTCTGGTTATCGGGCGCAGGTTTTGGGCTGCGTACAAGTGTTCATCCATCCGCTTCGTCCTGCGCTTTTGAGCAAATTAAAAATAAGTGTAGAAATTTAAAATAGAAACGAAACGACGAAGTACCCAAACCATATAACCTACGCCCGATAGTAGTGGATACCCCACAGCGGTTCTTCGACAAGCTCAGTCTCCTTGTGTACAAACTTGATTTTATGACCTATCATTGGGAAACCTACCTAAGCAAGCGAGGAGTAGCAACGGATAGCGGGGAGTCGCCTTCGCTCGAAGCCCAAAACGTTCCGTCCCTTCCTTAAAAAGAAGCAAAAAATTAAATTTAAATTTTCTTGAGGAGACGGCGGCGTTTTTTTCTTCTTTCACCATATCTAAAAGAAGCATAAATGAATAGTGATAAGAAGCTTCCAAAAATGACGTAAATTGGAATGGCTATGTTTCTGGTTTTGTGTAAGTAGGCAAGGACTTCTTGTTCGTTGAGTAATTCTGTGTTGTTGATGGATAGGGCAAATATCTCTTTGGGAACAAAAGGAAGATATTGGTACTTGGGTGTTTTGAAAGTGATAACATCCTTTTTTCCAAACTTGCCAATGATGTCTTTTTCTTTGAGCAATGGTCTGACAACAGATGAAATCCAGTAGGTTTCTGTGTCACCTTCCATTTTGATTTTGTAAGAACTTAGTTTTTTAGTCTTGCTCTTCTGACTTCCTTGTTTTCTTTTTGAGTAGGTGGGTACAATGTACTCAATGCTTCCACTTTTCTCAGTTAGTTCGCCACCAATGATGAAATGTGAACGTACTAAACTCAAGCAGGCAACAAAAAAAACCAGTGCGATAATAAGAGCTATTATTCTTCGAGTCCTTTCTTGGTTTTGATTGAGCTTTACCAATATTTCTGCAATCTTACTCACAGAAGCTTAAGCTTTGTTAGAATTGCCAAATTGTAGGTCTTTGACCAAGTCGATGTGCGCCCAACATCTGGCTTGTAAGGTTGATGGTCCAAAGCCGAGTTGAATGACTTTGACGGAATAATTGTCTTGTAAGCGGTTGACAAGTGGGACAAAGCCGCCGTAATTGCTGGCAAGGATGCAAAAATCCATTTTGGCTCGGTGGGTTTCGGTTAAGATTTGACATGTCATTTCGATGGGTACTTCGTTTTTGTCGAGGTCTTTGACAATGTAGAGTTGTAGTCCATCTAGGAAGTTGAGGTAATTGCTCAATCCATTTCCTCCAAAATTTTTGTTGTAAATCCAAGTCCCTGTAATATTGATTTGGGCATTGGTATTCTGGAGCAATTTATTTTTGAGAAAAGCAATTAAATTTTGGTTAAAGTTTTTCCAGACCTCAGCCTCAACCCGTTCTTCGCCAAAGGCTTTGGTAAAACAATTTTCAAAGTTGGTGTAATCTACAAAAACGCCGACTCGATAGTATTGTTGGGACATAATGCAAAATTGGTGTACTATTGTCTAAACGTTGAGTCTGGCTTAAGAGTTTCTTTTAGACTCCTTTTATTTTTTAGCTGTTTCAAATATTCCAGAGTCAAAGGCTTGTTGAGAAACTCAAAAATATGCGGATCATCTTCACAACGTTTGCTATCGTTGGGATTAATCGTAGTAGACATTACAATAATGAGTGCTTGCTCTGGTAGATTGAGTTTGCTGTATGCCTCAATAAATTCAAAGCCATTCATTTGTGGCATATTGATGTCTACAAAAAGTATGTCGGGAATTTTGTCCCCACTGCCTGCTTCTATACCTTGAAAATATTTCAATGCTTTTTGAGGTGATAAAAAGGAGGAAGTTTCTTCTACCCAATCTGTATCTCGTAGGATGTATTCGTGGTAGTAATTAGATGCCAGATCATCATCAATAAAGATGATGTATTTATAGTTTTTCATTAAGTGTTTTAATTGAAGTTGTTAAGTTGTTCCAATACAAATTAGGAAAAATAATTGTA
>JAHDIA010000094.1:0-5651 GCA_020631035.1 Chitinophagales bacterium
ATTCTTGAACAAATAGTAGGGAGCCGCAGGCGACTGAATAGCTTGTTTAAGAATTAGCTCTCGTCCACAAAAATTGAAATAGAATGAAAAAAAAAGAATAGAACCGACGGAGCGGTGTACGAAATAAAATACGCCCGATAGTAGCGGATACCCCGCAGTAGGGGCGAATTGCATTCGCCCAAAACGAGGAGTAGCAGCGGATAGCGGGGACACCCAAAGGTTTGAAAAGCCAACGTTCCGTCCAAATCAATATAGATTATAACGTATAAGCAATGAATAAATTTAAAAACCAAATAAAAATAGGACTGTGGCTGATGTGCCTAATGTGTTTTGCCTTGCCGAGTTTGGCACAAAATTCCTTGGGCTGTGGTACAAAAATAGATCCCGCAACATACAAAAATGAGTTGCAACAAAACAGAGATTATAAATCAGCAGTACTGCCCAACCTAAACAAACAATTGAGCATTACTGCCTATCTGACCATTAATCAACAGGGAGATACCATCGCTACGGAAGAGGCCATCATAGAATTGATAGAAGATACCAATCCCTATTTTGAACCCATAGGTTTGTCGTACAAAGTATGCGAATTTGTCTATCTAGAAAATTACAATTTTTCAGCCTACAATGATGCAGCAGAGGAAGACGATGATGAAATGTACAAAGTCTTCAATCGACCCAATACCATCAATATGTATTTTGTTGATTCGCTCATTGTAGATGGGGCAACAGCAGGAGGTGTTGCTTTCTTTCCTGGTGGACCAGATGTGGTTATCATTGCCCAGCAATCTCCGCAAACAGTTGCGCATGAGTTAGGACATTTCTTTTCACTCTACCACACTTTTGAAGATATGTTTGGGGAGGAATTGGTCAACAGAAACGATTGTGAAGACACAGGCGACTTGCTTTGCGATACCGATGCCGATCCTTATTATGAACAAATTCCTTTTTCAGAAATTACTTGTAATTTAGACATTGACACCTTAGATATGAATGGAGAATGGTTTACCGCTCCACTCAACAATATTATGTCGTATTATGAGAGTTGTCGCTGTATATTTACCAACGAACAATATGCCCGAATGGCAGAAGCCTATTTAACTCAAAGAAATTACCTTTGGTAAGCACTGGAAATTTGAGACGCATAATTTAAAGTTTTCAAAAAGAACGAAAAATACCAAGCAAGCATGAAATCTATTAAGTGGCTACATTGCTTTACAATCATATTATTTCTTTTGGGTTCCAATGAATTGATGGGACAAATTACTGCCAGTGTTGACAGTGGATGTGCGCCATTGGTCGGAGTCGAATTTGGTTCCCCCAATAATGCCAGCAACATCAACTGGGATTTTGACGACGGAGCCTCTGCCAATGTTCCCAATCCTGTACATACCTTTGTAGAACCAGGAACCTATACCGTTGTGTATATGGCAACGGTAGGGGGGAGTGATGTAAGTGAACAACTGACCATCAATGTTTTCCCCAATCCCAATGCATCTTTCTTAACCGAAAATGAACGGATGATTTGTGCAGGAACAAGTGTTAATTTTCAAGGAATAGCAGAGGGTGGAGGAGGAACAGACATTGTTTCTTGGGCTTGGTCCTTTGGCGATGGGAATACAGACCAAACCAACAACCCCAACCCAAGCAATGTCTATGAAATACCAGGCGCATTTGATGTGACCCTTACAGTAGAAGATGCCAATGGTTGTGATTCTACTTATACTTTACAAGATTATATTCTGGTTTCTGAGCCACCCAATGTCAATTTTAGTAGCAATCCCAGTGGAACTGCTTTTTGTGCCGCACCTGTTACGATGGATTTTTCGGCGGCAGGTTCTATGAGTAATTCACCTTTTGGGGATGAATTGACATACAATTGGGATTTTGGAGATGGGACAGGTTCAACCCAAGCAGATCCAGGACCCATTACTTATACCGAAAATGGAAGCTATACTGTTGTCTTAACAGTGAGCGATGACATAGGCTGTAGTACTGTTTTGCAAAGAGTCATCAACATCAATGAGCCGCTTGCGGATTTTACAGCCGAGGGAGCAGTCAATGATACAGTTTGTAATGAAGTGCAATTCCAAAACCTTTCTTCGGGGGGCAACTACCAATGGAACTTTGGAGATGGGACCATTAGTTTTGATGAAAACCCGATTCACTTCTATGGCAATCCTGGACCTTACGATGTTACCTTAACTGTAACGGCTGGACCTTGTCAAGCAGATACAACTATGACCATTTATGTACAAGAAGTATTTGCAGACTTTGCAATGGAACCAAGTTATAGTTGCGAGTTGCCCTACCAAATACAATTTACCGATCAATCTATTAATGCATCTTCTTGGTTATGGGAGTTTTCCAATGGTGATTCTTCTTTTGTTCAAAATCCTGTATTGACGATTGATTCTATAGGAGGAGATGAATATACCATTTATGATCCCTTGTATTTACCTCAAACTCTGACGATTACCAGTAGTTTGGGATGTACCGATACCCGTACCCTTATAACAGATACCTTGTTTTTACCAACAGCCAGATTCATTCCATCTGTTGCACAAGGCTGCGCCCCTTTGACAGTTTCCTTTGAAGACAAGAGTATTTCCAATGAAACCATTGTTACTTGGTTCTACGATTTTGGAGATGGAACAACTCAAACCTATACCTCACCCGATGACATACCCGAACATACCTTTGAAGAAGCAGGAGAATACGAGGTCATTTTGGTCATCACCAATGACAAAGGTTGTATGGATACTTCATATGTACAACCCATTAGTGTAGGTGTTCCGTCAGAAGACATTATGTTTGTGCTAGATACTCAACAAGTATGTCCAAGAGATACGGTGAGTTTTACCAACTTAACCCCTTTGGCAGATAGCATAGATGTATGGCACTACGAAGCAGATGGAGGGCATATGTCTCACTGCCCAACAGATAGCCTCATTTCATGGGTGTTTGAAAATGAATATGGATCACAAGACATTAGTCTTACAGTAGGTTACAATGGTTGTCTTAGTTCCGATACTATAGAAGACATCATTGAAGTACTAGGACCTATGGGCTTTATCAATTATGAATGTACTTGTGATACTCCAATGGTCTACCATTTTGATGCAGACATTAGAGATGGAGAATACTGGACTTGGGATTTGGGTGACAGCACCATCTTTGCCGATACCACTGTACTCGATCTAACGCATACCTATGCAGAAAGTGGAGATTATTGGGTTAAACTTACGGTTACCGATACCAACTCTGTTTGCAATGCTTTTGTAGACAGTGTACTCATCAAAGTAAGAAACATACAAGCCGCTTTCGAGGTAGATAGTTTGGTTTGTGTAGGAGACTCAGTCGAATTCGACGCTTCTGCTTCGGTAGATGTTCACGAATATTGTCATAGAGGATACCAGTGGTATTTTGACGATGGAGAAGCTCCTTATACAACAGAGAAACCCACCATCAAATATGCTTTTAGAGGAAGCGGCAATCACGAAGTACGCTTGGTCGTTACAGATGAAAATGCGTGTACCGATACGACTTTCTATACAGTGCGTGCTTTTAGAGTAGACGCCTTATTTGAAACCGATGTATTGACAGATTGTATTATGCCTGACCCACTTGGGATACAATTTACTGATTTGAGTGTGGGAGATACAACCCTTGCCTCTTGGATGTGGGATTTTGGCGATGGAGGGATGTCTATGGAACAAAACCCTTTCCATGAGTTTAGCTTGCCACCAGCAGGTGGAGATACAGCAGGTTATACCGTAAACCTAACTGTATTGGATGTACTCAATTGTCCAGGTTCTTATAGCTTTACCATCTTCCCCATTATTCCTGAGGTTGCCTTCAATGCCACTTCTAACAGATTCATTTGTGCAGGAGATGAGGTGAGTTTTGCACCTGCCAATCCGAACTTTAGCAGTTATACTTGGGACTTTGGCGATGGTTCAGATAGTGTAACAGGAATGAACCCCAGTCACGCTTTTACAGAGCCAGGCTTATACGATATTACCTTGACCATCGTAGATGAAAATGGTTGTGAGAATAATTTGGTTCGAGAAGCTTATGTTTCTGTTCAAGCTTATCCCGATGCAGAATTCGTTTCTGATGCCGACGATTTGGAACACAAATGTTATCCTTTACTGATTAATTACGAAAGTACTTCGACAGGAGACGATTTGACCTATGATTGGAATTTGGGCAATGGCAATCCTGTGGTAGGTGAACCCATAGTCGGAACCATTTATGAAGCACCAGGAGAATATGAAGTAAGTCTTGTTGCCACCACTAGCTTTGGTTGCCAAGATAGTATTAGCAAGCCTTTGTTAATTGAAGGGCCTATAGCAGACTTTGAACTAGACCCTGATCTCATTTGCCGTGGCGATGCCATCACATTCAATATCACCGATACAATGGATGTTTGGGCATTTTCTTGGGACTTTGGCGATGGTTTTGATACCACTGATGTGTCTCCTGTCACCCATGTTTATGACATTAGCCCAGGAAGTGGTGAGACATTTGCCTCTTTGGTTTATTGGTCACCCGATTCTGCTTGTTCAGCAAGTACCACCCAGCGAATCAACTTTTACAATGTCTTTGCCGATTTTGATCGCAACAATGAAAGTGCGGCAATAGATACCATGCACTGTATTGGAACGCCTGACTTGTTTACCAATACCTCTGTAAATGCAGATAGTTGGGTATGGGACTTTGGGGATGGCACCACTTCCACTCAGCAAAATCCTGGACCATATACTTATAATCAGCCTGGTGAATATCAAGTGTCTTTGTCCATTTCCGATGATGAAACAGGTTGTACAGATATTATTAGCAAAACAATGATTATTACTGAAGAAGCCAATATCGAAGTGGAGGACGCAGGTGCCTGCGAAGGAGAATTGGTACAATTGATGGCAACAGGTGGCACCAATTTCCAATGGTCGCCTCCTACAGGATTGAGCGATCCTAATTCACCCAATCCAATAGCAGACATTGACTCAACTATGGAGTACATAGTGACCATTACGGACTTTGGTGGTTGTACTGATACAGCCAAGGTACTCGCCATCATTTACCAAGAAATTGAACCCATCAATATAGATACGTTTCTCATCATTGGAGAAACTGTACAGCTCAATGCTTTTGGTGGACCAGGACTCGAATATGATTGGTCGCCTAGTAGTGGATTGAGTTGTGACGATTGTCCCAGTCCAATCATTACGGCTATGAGCAATGTCAATTACACCGTCAATGTAAGAGACCCCGAAGGTTGCCACAGTGCGACTTCTCGTTTCAATATTGAGGTAGACCGTAAAAGCTCTATAGATGTACCAAGTGCCTTTACTCCAAATGGTGATGGCATCAATGATGTCATTTTTGTTGATGGTTGGGGCATTCGAGACTTGGTCGAGTTTAAAATATTCAACAGATACGGTCAACTTATCTACGAATCTAATGATTTGGAAGAAGGTTGGGATGGTTACTTTGAAGGCAAATTACAGAACTCAGAAACCTATGTCTACACTGCTACAGTCACCACTTGGCTCAACGAAACCCTTAGCAAAAATGGCTCGTTTAATTTGTTGAAGTAGATTTTAAATTTAAAATTCAGGATTGAAAATTTAAAATTAGGTTGATTG
>JAHDIA010000094.1:5751-12788 GCA_020631035.1 Chitinophagales bacterium
TTGAGTAATTGAGTTGATTGTGTGATTGAGTAATTGGATTAGAACTTTAACCTAATCAACCAAATCAACAACGAACAGGAAATGGGTAGCCAACTCATAACTTACAATTTTTATTTTGCAAGGTCCCTCTTTCATGGCTGCGTTCGCTCTGGTTAGCCAGCGCATATTTTATACTTCGTACAAGCGTGCGTCCACCCGCTCATCCTACGCTTCTTTTGTATGATCTTAATTAAATTTAAAGCTATAAAAAGAGAGATGAGTAGTAATAAAGAAGTGATGGTAAAATACATTGTAATCTTTCAAATTTTGATGTTGGGTTGTAGCATTTTGCAGGCGCAAGAAAGCATAAATAAGCAACTTTTTCCCAAGATTGATTCCATACTCAATACTTATTATGATTCTAGCAAACCAGGTGGAATCATTTCGGTTTTAAAAGATGGAGAACTTGTGTATACCAAGGGAGTAGGACTGGCAAATTTAGAATACAACATACCCATATCAGATTCAACTGCTTTTCACATCGCCTCTGTATCCAAGCAATTTACAGCATTCTTGGCTGTGTTGCTTGAGGAAGAAGGCAAATTAAATCTTGATGATGACATCCGAGAATACCTTCTTGAGTTAAAGCATTTGCCACATAAAATAACACTTCGTCAATTGGCAAATCACACCCATGGATTGCCCAATTTATTTGAGTTGGCTCAATTAAAAGGAATTTCTTCTCAAGAAAAAATGACACACGAAGAGATTGTTGATATGTTGTTGAGTATTAAGAGTGTGAATTTTAAAGCAGGAGACCAATATGAATACAATAATACAGGATACGCCCTTCTAGCAGAAATAATTGAAAGAGTGGCTGGCGAAACATTTGGAATGCTTATGCAGGAAAAAGTATTCAAACCTTTAGGTATGAATAGCAGTAGAGTGATTGATGATCCATCTAAAATTGTAAAAAACAAAGCCTATTCTTATCAAATAGCAGGGGATGAATACCTGAAGTTCCCAATCGCTTTAATGGCGAATGGTTCATCAGGTATTAGTACAAGCATAAATGATTTGAATCGCTGGATTGGCAATTTTTATAAGCCAGTTATAGGGAGCAAAGCTACTTATCAAAAAATGATTGAATTCAATACCTTAAATTCTGGGGAGGTGATACAGTATGGTTTGGGATTGGAGTCGAAGAAGTATAAGGGATTGGATGTCATATTTCATGGGGGAGGCGATGCTGCTTATCGCTCTTATCTTATACATGAACCCCAGAGTGGATTTGCTGTTAGCATATTATCCAATAGTGGAGGCTTTAGCTCATTAGACATAATCTATGCCGTTTTTGATTTGTGTTTAGAAGAACAATTGATTGTGGAAGAAGTGCAAAAAGTAAAATATAGCAATCAAGAATTGCAAAGTTTTGTAGGAACTTACAAAATGTTTCCTGGTACATTTTACAATATTCTTGCCGAAGAAGATACGCTCTTTTTTCAATCATTTGGTGCGTCGGACAAAGCAGCATTGCCCAATATTTCAGAGAAAACATTTGAGTTTCCATACATCCCACATTCAAAGTTTGTCTTTTATGAAGGGGGCTTTAATTTTTACATTGCCGATTTTAAATATCCTTGTGAGAAAGTGGAACTCGAAATACCTGAAAACATAGAACTAGATAAATTTGTTGGAAGATATAGAAATAAGGAACTCAAAGTTACATATGAATTGCTTGTCAAGGATGAAGTACTCTGGGCTGTTTCAGATGTGAATTCTGATATTCGTTTGTTTCCTTTGTCTGCTTCCAGTTTTTACTCCAATGTCCACTATTTTGGAAAAATTGAATTTGTAAAAGACGAATCCAAGGCTATTAGTGGATTTCTACTAGGAGGAAATTTTTTAAAGAATATTGAATTTGTGAAAATTCAATAAAAAACACTCAGACTTAGGATAAACCTTATGTAATGAGTAAATTTACTATAAATTAAGATAAAATGATTTCACGAATCAATATTAGCAATTTCAAGTCTATTAAAAATGTTGACCTACAAGCTAAGAGGATTAATGTTTTTGTTGGGAAACCGAATGTTGGTAAATCCAATATATTAGAAGCGATTTCTTTTGTAAGTGAAAAAAAAATGCCTGATATAAGATTTGAATTTGTTAGAAATTTGTTTTATGATCAAAATATATCTAAGCCTATCCTAATAGCTTTAGATAATGATTTAATCCATTTTACATTATATAATCCTCAAAATAATGTATTTGAATCCCATTTGTTAGATAGGAAAGAAATGATTTTACGGAATAACAATCCTCAAGATATAATTGAGGGGGTAAAATCAAATATGGATAGAGATAAAGACCTAATTTCGATAGCTTCTGCAAAATTTAATGATACAGGTGAATTTGTTCACTTTTCTCGGAGTGGTAAGTATGGTCTCTCTCAAAGTATGCAATTTCCTAAAATTAAAAAATACACCTTTAAGAAATTTGAAAGTTCCAGTCAAAGCAATCAAAAGAATGATTTTTCTTATTATACTTCTTTAAGTTATCCTTATGGAGAAAATATCTTTGAAGTATTAAAAAACAATCATCAGCTTCTGGCAGAAGTTTCTGAATTGTTTAAAGAATATGGATATAGTTTGGTGATTGACTTTGTGACAAACAAAGCTGAAATTCAAAAAATAGTTGGCAATATCAGTTATAAAATCCCCTATTCATTGACTGCTGATACACTTCAAAGAATGGTTTTTTACTTGGTAGCTATTAGAACAAATGATAATTGTGCCATATTGTTAGAAGAACCTGAAAACCATTCTTTTCCTCCATATATTCGGGACATAGCTTTTGAAATAATTAATTCAGAAAACAATCAATTTTTTATTGCAACCCATAGTCCTTATCTGGTTAATACCTTAATGTCTGAAGCAAACAAAGAAGAGCTCTCTATAAACATCGTTACTTATGTTGATTTTGAAACAAAAATCAAAACAATATCAGATGATGAAATTTCTGAACTGTCAAATCTAGGCATTGATATATTTTTTAACTTAGATATGTTTGCAGAATGAGTATACCAGTTTTACCAGAGTGTTTTGCGGATACCAAAATGATGCAAGTAATAGGATTCAAACGTGTTAATCATTGCCCATCAATAGGAGCTGTAGCCAATACTATGAAAGAAAAGTATCAGAAAAGACTAGCTATTGGAGTGGTAGACAAAGACAAACCAGGTAATATTCCGTCTTATTTTAATGATTTTGAAGTGGTTAAAGAATTTGATGGATTTGAATTAAAGAGATTGCCCAATACCAAGCATTTTCTTGTTGTGATTGCTCCAGCATTGGAACAGTGGATTATTGATACCTCAAATAAACTAGATATTCCATTAAAAAGATATGGTTTTGATACATTGAAAAAGTTGAAAAGAGTTACTAAAAAGCAAAGTGTTGCGAACAATAGAGATTTTGAAGCATTGATAAATACAATGCAACAAAAGAAAAATTCTCCCCTAAAAAAGATGAAAGAAGAAATTGAAAAACTCATTGATGAAAATTGATTTATCTGTTTGAAAACAAGTGCAAAGAAGCCTAGCGTGAAGCGGATAGATGAATGTTTGTACGAAGAACAAAGAGAACCGATGTTTATGCCGAAACGTCGGACCGCCGATAGTAGCGCTTGCCATGCAAAAGCGGATAGCGGTGGTCCGACATTTCGGGAGATACTTTGCAAAAGGAGCCATAAACGTTCCATACAAAAATATTGATCCTTTAACTTTTACATTCTTCAATTCCTCAATTCCCCGAAAGACCAATTTAATAGTATATTTGCGCCTTTGTCCAATTATAACAACACAAATGAAAGATTTATACATAGTTCGTCACGGAGAAACGGATTACAATAAAAAAGGCATTGTACAGGGGAGTGGAGTAGATTCGCACCTCAATGTCAGAGGGCTCAAGCAATCACAAGCTTTTTACGATCAGTATAAACAGATAGACTTTGATGTTTTGTATGTTTCGCCACTCAAAAGGGCGCAGGAGAGTATAATGCTTTTTCAGGACAAACAAGCTTGGCAAGTTGTGGATGGATTGAGGGAAATTGGTTGGGGGCACCATGAGGGCAAGCGTCCGAGCAAAAAAATGAAGCGAGAATTTGACCATATGTTGGCGGCTTGGCAAGCAGGACAGACTTATGTAAAGGTGGAAGGTGGTGAGAGTCCCGATGATGTTATTGCTCGTTTGACCCCTTTTGTAGAGATACTTAAAGCCTCAAATGAGCAAAAAATACTGATTTGTTCGCACGGTCGAACCATTAAACTCTTGTTGACAGTATTGCATCAAATACCTGCTTCTGAAATGGATCAATTTGGCGTCAATAATTTGAGTGTCCATCATTTGAAATGGGATGGAGTACAAAAGACGGAGGCAGTATTGGAAAACTGCACCAAGCATTGGAGTAGTCCTTCGGTTATTTTATAGAATATAAGAGATGAATAATATAGAAACTTTTTATACTGCTGTATGTAAGTTCGAAGAGGAATATGAACACAGAGATTTGGAGACTTATTTGTTGGCATTGTATCAAAATGTATTGAAGCATAAAGAGGCAGAACCGACATTGGAATTGATGCATCAATTGTTGAGTGAAGCCTTTGTTTCGGAACCAATGCCCTTTGACGGAAGTTGGTTGCAAATAGAAGTTGCTCCAGATCCCAACCGAATCAGCCGAAAATTTACCAATCCAGACATAAGCGATGCCATAGATAAGACCAATGAATCTAGTTTGTCGGGTTTGGAATTTACCATTGCTGTTTTGGAGTTTCAAATAGCTGAATTGCACAAAATGAGAGGCAAACAGCTAGAAGATAAATATCGTTACTTTGGCATTGCCTCTGAAACAGGACACCAATGGTATAATTTTGATCCATTTGCCAATTTGGAATGTGGGGCAAGATGTATGTATTCCAATGAAGACGATTTGACGACCATTGATTGGTCATTTATAGGAAATTTGCTCGAAGATGGACGAATTTATGAATGAATAAAACCCAAATAGATGTTGACTCGTATTGTAAAGATGACCTTTAAGGAGGACAAAATAGATGATTTTGTAGAGCGTTTTAAGAATGTCCAAGCCAGAATCGCTGGTTTTGAAGGCTGTCATAAAGTGGAATTGTATAGGGATCAACGAAATCCCAATGTTTTCTTTACTTTGAGTTTGTGGGAAAGCGAAGATCGCCTTGAAGCTTATCGCCATTCCGAACTATTTCAAAACACTTGGAAATACACCAAAACATTGTTTGATGACAAGCCACAAGCTTGGTCTTTGGGCAAGGCACAACTAGATTGAGCATACTAAATTCGTCTTTTTTGTAAATTTGTATAATTTGCGTTTAAATTTGTATCATAAAAATTGACTTTCTTTGACATTCCCCGTCAAAGTTTTACAACTGATTATGAAAGGATTATGATGGATGTTGATATAAAATATTTTTTTCGTTCGGGTAGATTAGGGCAGGTGGAATTGGGTATGAGTAAGACCACAATCGAAGAATCTGTAGGAGAACCTGATTATTGGATGATTGGGCAAATAGAACGAAACCAAAAGGACGATTCACCTATTTGGCGATACGGAAACATTGAGTTTCACTTTAATTCCAAGAATGAATTGATCTCCATATTCAATGATCATTTGATGAGTGGCAGCATTTATGGAGGACATAAAATAAGGCTAGAACCTTGGTTTTTGAAGGAGAAATATATGAGTTTTCAAGAGGTCGTCACCATTTTGACAGAGGCAAAAATGGACTTTGAGGTAGCAGAACCACCTGGTGCTACAATAGAAGCGGAAGCTCCTAGCTTGCATGTACTAAGTATAAAATTAAAGAGTGGAATAGAGTTGATGTTTGCCAATGAGGACGATGATTACAATTGTATAGAAAAGAGAGAGGATATTATATGGAATGGAACTTCGCAAACCACTTGAGCTTTCGTCAGGTGACAATGATTTGCAATTGAGCCTTCCTTTTTAATTGGAACCTTTAACATTACTTAGATATTAGATTTTGGAAACAATTACCATAGCTTTAAAAGATTACAATGTTATTTTAGGAGATGCGCTTCAAATATTAGATGCCTATCTTGAAAGTGAAGCTTACCAAGAAGAAGAAGTCTACTTTTTGGTCGATGAAAATACAAAAGAACACTGTCTCCCTCGAATGAAGGGATGGACAGAAAAAGCTCGATTGATAGAGATTGAAAGTGGCGAAAAAAATAAAAACATTTTTTGTTGCAATCAGATTTGGCAAAAACTACTTGACTTTAAAACAGGGCGAAGAGGTTTGCTCATCAATTTGGGTGGAGGTGTCATAGGAGATATGGGCGGTTTTTGTGCTGCTACCTACAAACGAGGCATCGACTTTATTCAGATTCCGACCACATTGCTTGCTCAAGTAGATGCCTCCATAGGGGGAAAATTGGGTGTCGATTTTGATACAGTCAAAAATGCGGTGGGTTTGTTCAAAAACCCCAGATTGGTCATCGTCGATCCTGTATTTTTAAATACCTTGCCTCCTAGAGAACTCAAGAGTGGCTTTGCCGAAGTTCTCAAACACGCTCTTATTGCCGACGCTCAATCGTGGGAATATTTGAGCAGTTGTGGACCTACCCAACACATTAGTTGGGACAAAATTATTTACGAATCTTTATTGGTCAAAAAGCAAGTGGTCGAACAAGATCCTTTTGAACGTTCCCTACGCAAAGTACTCAATTTTGGTCATACCATTGGACACGCCATCGAGAGCTATTCCCTCGAAAATGATACAGACCCATTGCTACATGGTGAGGCGATTGCCATGGGTATGTTGATGGAATCGTATCTATCAGTAGAAAAAATGGGTTTGAGTGAACAGGCAGTCGCCCAAATCGAAAACTACATTATGGGCAATTATCCCAACTATGAAATTCCTGAGTCGGCTTTTGTCTATTTATTAGATTGTATGCAAAACGATAAAAAGAACGAACGCAAAGAAATCAATTTTAGCCTAT
>JAHDIA010000095.1:0-7803 GCA_020631035.1 Chitinophagales bacterium
TTATCGGGCGCATGTTTTTGGCTGCGTCTTCAATTGCATCCACCCGCTTCGTCCTGCACTTCTTAAAGATATGACATTTCTTGGAGAAATGTCATATCTAAATCTCAAAGAGTTTAAATTTGTGGTTGATGCTCTAGCTCCTTCAATTTGTCAATTAAAGAGACGTGTTTGCCTTCAAGTAAAATGGCATATTGTAGATAATTAAAAGTGGTGCTCAAACGGGAATGCCCCAATAATTTTTGTAGTCTATATAGTGTGCCTCCAAAATTTAAATAATGAACCGCAAAGGTATGTCGTAGAGTGTGAACGTTCACCTTCTTTGTAATGCTACTTCTCTTGACGATTTTCCCAAGGGTGTAGTTGATGTTTCTTTTAGATACCGCCAACAAAGATTGATAAGAATGCTGTTTTGGCTTGTCAGAAAAGAGCGTTTGATAAGTATTTAAATACTTGGTCAATGTTTGTAGTAAATTGTCTCCAAAATAAACTGTTCTGGTCTTTCGATTTTTGCTCTCCCGAATGGTAATGCTTTTGTTGTGAAAATCTATATCACTTAAATTTAATTTTACCAACTCACTGCTTCGGATTCCTGTTTCATATAATGCTTGAACAATTAACAATTCTCGGTCATTTTCACAATGTTCAAAAAGTAAATTGACTTCGCTGATGTTTAATACATCCACATTGTAACCGTTTTCATTGGGGTAGGGGATTTTTTCATATAAATCAAGTCGCTCGGCTATGTTTTTTAAGTAGTATCTCATACCAAAAACATAACTTTTTAATGTAGAGACTTGAACGCCTTTTTCTTTGCTCCAACGTATCAAGAAATTGATGATTTCTGTTTTGCTACATTCTTCGGGTAGGCATTGGTGTAGCTCAATAAACTTGTGAAGAACATAGGTGTATCTTCTTCGGGTAGAAATGGATTTTCCAGAAATAATGATGTGATTGTCTAGTGTTTCCAAAGCATCATCAAATTTGGGAATGCCCGTTTTGTGGTAAACTTTTTTTTTGCATAAAATGATTTTGAAATTTTAAAAAACATCCAAGTTACGAGAAAAAAAGCAGGGCGTGAAGCGGATGGATGAAATGTACGACGAAGAACGTAAGGGCAAGTGCCTTGTGCCTGCCCACAGATGCGATATTACGCCCGATTGCAATGGATATGGCGGCAATTCCGTAGAGACGGACGGCCGTGCGTCTAATATATGCGTGGCGGTGAATTGAAATATTCCCCCAATGCCGCCATAGAAATGGAAAGCGGGGATATACGATGGTCCGAAGCCCTAGCGTTCCGTCCAAATTATTTAAAATTTAAAGTGTATTGTCAATCAGCAAATTGGCAATTTTTCTAGGGTAAGGATATTGATGTTTCTTTAATGTTTTGTAAATGCGTTTTTTGAATGCTTTTATTTCTTGAATACAGAGATTGAGTTTTTGTATAAAAGTATTTAAGTCGAAAGTGTATTTGATGGCTCTATCTTGTTGAGGGGAAAGAGTAGCTTCCATTATTTCAGATAGCTCCAATGTATTGTTTTGCACCCTAGCATAAATCCAGGGGTGACCAATCCAAATTTCTGTCCATTCTTGTGGCTGTTTGTCTAGTACTTCTTTCCAATGTTGATAATTGTAAATTTCGCCACAACACTGGGGAGCAATGGCGGTGTTATCATCAAATTCGATGACAATTCCACCAATCAAAGCTGGTATTTTTTCTAAATCAAAATTCTTTTTCTTTTTGCGTTTGGGAAGGGAATGTAAGATGAAAGTTAATAGGTCTTTATCATCGGATAGCTCAGATATAGGAATGGAATAGTAGGCATAAGCATCCATTTGTAAGGTCTTTTTAAAACCCGCTTTTTTAAAAATTTTGTTGTTAAACTTTGTGCGTTCTGCTTCGGTGAAATTGAGCGAAAACTTTTGTTTGAATTTGTATTTATCGTTTAGATGCAAGGCATTCAATTCTACAACAGGGTATATGGTGTAATTACTTTTCAATCTCTGCAAAAATATACATCCCCACTGTTTTACGACCAACTTTGAGGGCGGTTTTAATAGAAGGTGTATTCTTGTAATGAATGGTGCCAAATAACATTTCTTGCCCAGTGATGGGTAATTGTTCCAACATTTTACGTTGGGTGGCAGCTCCTAGCTTTTTGCCTCTAAATTTGTCAATCAAGAGTTCTTCGTAAACGAGGTAACCCTCCATAAACAATTCGCTATCTTTATCAACTCCAATGATACCCGCCCAAGTATTTTCAATCCAGATTTCGTAGAGCAAATTTTTGTCTACCAAATATTGCAAGGTTTCCTTTGATTCGAGACTTGCCATTTCTTTGAAATTAGGATTTTCTTTATAAAGACCTTCATAGCTCGCTTTGTATTGTGGATACCATTCTTGAATGGATTGTGCTGGTTTGAGTTGTACTTGATCGTAATTGGGTGGGAATGGCTGTTGTTTGAGCCAGTCTATAAATTCTGCAATAAAAACAAGGTCGCCTTGTATGAAATCATTTTTAGCAATGAGGTGGTAGTCGATTTGTGGGCTGTACCACCGAATGCGTTGTGGTTTGAAAACTGCATATTCTTGGGCAATGAACTGAGCGGTTTGTTTGATTTTTTCGGCTGTGTCCAATTCAAAATCTTTGTGGATGAGGAATACAGCTGGTTTGCTCAAGTCGCCCCCAATAAAGCGAATGGAGGTAATGGCAGTTCCCAAAGGAGTTTCCAACAAACGGTATTTGTAATCATCAGGCTGTGTATTGGGGATTTGGCAATGTTTGTAGCCTTGTTTGCCAAATTCATCGTCATTAAGTCTTTGAATGTTTGTAGCAATGCTTTGATTGAGTCTTTTTTCTACTTCGTCTTGCCCCAAGCGTTCGAGTATAAATGTTGGGCAGTGGGCTAGTTCTAGGGGGAGCCAGTAAACTGCATTTTGTTGAAGACTCATATCGTGATTTGGGGTTTTATCTCTTTAAAATCTGTTTGGAATACAAGATAGTTGTTTTCGCAGAAAAATAACTCCAATACTTTGGTTTGACGGTCCCAACTGTCGGTTACTTCAAATTGTGTGTCGCTGTCTGTTTGAAACCATTTCTTTTGCTTGAAGTGTTCTTTATGACTAAACCAATGTTTGATTTTTTCTAAGTTTTGGGGTTTGATTGGACTTAAAAGAGCAAGTGTGCTTATTGAGCTTTCCGTTTTTAACAATCCAAAATACCTTGATCCACTTGCCATACCCAATATTTCGATTTGCCCCAATGCCTTGTCATTGAAATATAAAGTGGGTTCATCATCTTCAAAAAACTCAATCATATCGTGGACGCCCAAATATTTAAGACGGTGTTGTTTTTTCCATATATCGGGATCAGTATACTGAGCATTCAAATCATAGTCAACAATGAGTTTGGGTGGAGCGTAATAATGTTCTTCTTTGATTGTTTTCAAATCTAAGTGAAGCAATGTGTCAATTAATTCTTGGTAAGTAGTTTGGTCAATTTCAAAAGGGGGCCAAGTGCAACCAGGTGACATGCCACAGTGACTACCACCGCTTTTCAATAATTGATTGAGTGCTTCGATAGAAGGTATGGTATGTATGTTGGTTTCTTGATTGGCGTAGGGAAAAGCATAAGGGTAATCAAACAAGAGTTGATACAACTCACCCTCAACTGCTTCGCCTTCCTCCATTGACCAGCATCGTTTGTATTTGTAGATTCTCATTGGAATGAATGTCAAGGTACTTTTTCGATAAACAGTTTCACTGTACTTTTCTAAGAACTCAAATTCTAGCGGATTGGTTTCATTTAGTTCAATTAAAGCGATACTGATTTCATAAGTTTGCTTGTCGCCCATAAACATCATTCTGGATCCACTAAAACGTGTGGCAAAATTGGTCATGACAAATTCCATACTTGTAAAGGTGGTAAAATGGCGATTGAAGTTGTCTTTGTTGCTAGAGAGAGCGGAATGTATTTTTAGGGTGTAGCCCTTCCATTTTTCGCATTTTTGGGCAAATGTGGTGGTTTTGTCTTTTATTTCTTCAGAGATCATAAGGGCAAAATTAATCTTTACCTAATAAATAAAAACTGCTTCATTGTATTTTGTACAATGAAGCAGCCTTTGTAAAAATTACTTTGGTAATTTTCAATGAATCTCAATTATTAGAGGTGTTCAATACTAACAGAACCAATGGTGCCATTATTAGCTTCATCTTGAGAGCCATCTTGTTCAAAATGGTCAATACTAACTGATCCAATAGGAGCCCCGCCAGTAATTTTGAGTTTCTTCTTGAGGTTTAATGTTTGTACAACATTTTCTTGCTCAAATTTTTTCAAATTTGTTTTCATGATTAATTATTTTAAGTTAAAAAATGAATTAATCAATGGACCATATAAATATAATGTAAATGCAGAAGATTTGCAAGTTTGAAAATGTTAAATGACATTTTTACACAAACGAATCAAATGTTTCTTATCACTATTCCACCCACGCCCATCAAAAAAAGAGAGTGCATGGTGGTCTCTAATTTTGTACAATGCAGCAGAACCATAAGCAGTTCCCAAGTACACATGTTTCAATTGCATTTCTTGGGCGATTTTGATGCATTTCCACATCATCCATTTTCCTAGGCTATGGCTTGTCAAAAACTGGATGTCGTAAAAGGCAAACCAATAATGAAAAAAAGTCTGAGCATTGTCTAGTACTACAAAAACATAACCCAATACTTTTTCAGCACTTTTAAAACAAAGAATATGGGAAAGATAGGAACGGCTCACAACATAATCCAAACGTTCAGCACTCATCGAACCTTGCTTGAAACGTTCTTGGGCAAAACGAAAACAAAAGGCTCGAAAATCAACATCATTGGTGTCAAACTCTGCTAGGGGAATCAACTCATATTGGACAGCTAATTCTGCCATTTTTCGGTCAATCCGTCTATTTTCGGAACTGTCTTTAAATTCGCTTAGTTGTATTCGTAGACTACGTGCCAAATAAAAAATGGATTCTTCTATGGACCAATCGCCTGTATAGGGTAAAAATCCCAAATCGTAAATTTGACTATATTCCTCCTTGGATTCAGCTAGGCAATGTACCTTATAAGGAAAGGAATAAGTAGAATAATCAGGTGGGCATTCGGTGAATCGGAATTGCATAGTTTAAAAATAGGAAATTTTTGAATGAATGGGATGGAACGTTGGGAGCTTCGTTTGCATGTGGTGCCCCCGCTATTCGCTGCTATGGTGGTTGTAGATTAGACAAGGCATACCTTGTCTCTACAAGCCACCATATTCGCTACTATCGGGCATAGGGTCGTTTCTTTTGGTGCTTCGTTGTGGGGTTTTTCTGCCGCTACATCCTTGGCTTCTTTTTTCTTGTGGTTTGTGTAGACGCAATCATTGCGTCTCTACCTTGTGGTATTTGTGGATGTAATCATTGTGTCTCTACCTTGTGGTTTGTGTAGATGCAATCATTGCGTCTCTACCTTGTGGAAACCTGTGCCAACATTATTGCCTGTTTTCTGTTCGGGCAGGCATAAAACCTGCCCCTACAATACACCCATTTTGTTTTGCGTTTTGTGTTTGGGCAGACACATAGGTCAGCCCCTACAAATATGGTGGGGATTATAATTCGGTATTGGGGTCCCAATATACTTCTTTGAAATTTTGAACCTGGTCCTCTTTGACTTCTATGCCTTCGTTTTCCAATAATTGTTGCATTAGGGTGGTTTCACCAAAATGGAATTTTCCCGTCAATACCCCATTTCGGTTGACGACTCGGTGGGCAGGGACAGGATTTTCCATACTAAACGAATTGTTCATTGCCCAACCGACCATACGGGCGGAACGGGCGGCTCCTAAATAACGGGCAATTGCGCCATAGGAGGTCACTCGACCTTCAGGAATGAGGCGACAGACTTCGTATACTCGTTCAAAAAAATTTTCGTTTTCTTTTTTCTTTGCCATTGAAGGTGGTTTTTTGAGATAGATTGTTTGGTAAAGCGTGGCGTATGGGGAAGGATAAGTGTGCTGGTGTAACTGAGCATGCAAGGATACCAGGCTGAACAGGACTGAAATGGGGAGAGTCGCCCAAAAAAATCCTCCATATTTTTACAACAGATAATGTATCATAGTAATTTTTTATTGTTTTATCATTGCCAAATATACAATACCTTTGGTATTGAGGCGTATCTTTGATATATAAACCTATGAAAAGCTTTTTGCACATAATCGCTCTCATTCGCAATTATCCTTGGTATACCCTTGGGAATTTGCTGTTCAATTTGATAGCGGTGATATTCTCCTTGGTTTCTCTTACCATGGTTGCGCCCTTTCTCGGTATCTTGTTTGATAAAATAGATGCCGTACAAACAGCCCCTGAGTTGAGCTTTAATGTAGAAAGCATCATTCAATACTTCAATTATCGTTTGAGTAGTATCATTGAGGCAAATGGGAAATTGTCGGGTTTGCTGTTTATTTGCTTTTTGGTAGCGGGAGTGTTTTTGGTCAAGAATCTATTTCGGTATTTGGCATTGTATGTATTGGCTCCCATTCGGAATGGAGTGGTCAAAGATTTGCGGACGGAGGTGTATCAAAAGGTGTTGAATTTGCCCATTGGCTATTTTAATGAAAAGAGAAAGGGGGATTTATTGGCTCGTACTTCTGTGGATATGGTGGAGGTCGAGTGGGGGGTGATGAGTGTGCTAGAAATCTTTTTTAAAGAACCCTTGACCATCTTTTTGTATATGGGAGCCTTGTTGTACATCAGTCCAAGAATGACTTTGGTGGTGCTCATTATTTTGCCCATTGCTGGGATATTGATTGGTAGCATTGGAAAAAGCCTCAAAAAAGCCTCGATTAAGGCACAAGAAAAGCAAAGTGATTTACTGTCGATATTGGAAGAAACCATAGGAGGATTGCGGATTATAAAAGCTTTTACTGCGGAGGAAAAGCAGTTGCAGCATTTTGAAGAGGAAAATAGTACCCACCGTCATTTGATGAACAATGTGTTGTATCGTCGAGATTTGGCTTCGCCTTTGACAGAGACATTGGCGATTATAGCAGTGGTGATAGTCTTGTTTATAGGAGGACGTATTGTTTTAGGGGGAGAACAGCAGTTGTCGGCTGAGTCTTTTATCACCTTTATGTTGATTTTTTCACAGATTATTCCCCCTGCCAAGGCGTTTACGACGGCTTATTATCGGATTGTAAAGGGAATAGCCTCATTGGAAAGGATAGAAGAAATATTGGATGCACCTCAAAACATACAAAATGTGTCAGATGCCCTTGTTAAGAATGATTTTAAGCAAGATATAGTGTATCAAAATGTGTCTTTTGCCTACAAGGACCAAACAGAGCAGATGCCTGTATTGCGCAACATCAATGCAAGGATAGAAAAGGGGAAAACCATTGCTTTGGTTGGGCCATCGGGAGCAGGAAAGTCTACCTTTGTAGATTTGTTGCCCCGCTTTTTTGATGTAGATGAGGGAGCGATATTGATAGATGGGGTAGACATTAGAGATATAGACTTGAGTGCCTTGCGTTCATTGATGGGAAATGTCACCCAAGAGGCAATATTGTTCAATGATACGGTGTTTAACAACATAGCTTTGAGCAAAAAGGACGCGACAGAGGAAGAAGTGATACAGGCAGCGAAGATTGCCAATGCCCACGAATTTATCAGTAAATTGGACAAGGGATACCAGACCAAAATAGGCGATAGAGGCAACAAATTAAGTGGAGGGGAGAAACAACGCTTGACCATTGCTAGGGCGGTCCTCAAGAACCCCCCCATTTTGATTTT